>JAPLOK010000390.1 GCA_026400775.1 Alphaproteobacteria bacterium
GCAGGGCGGGGTTGGCGTCGTTCATTCCACGCGCGGTGTGGCACGGGCTGTTGCGATTGTTAACATGCACCGCGCGGAAGCCGTGTTAGCCTTGGTGCATGAAACGTCGTGCCCTTCCTCTGCTTCTCCTCCTGCCGCTGGCGGCTTGCGCGCCGGGCCTGGTCGGCTCCCCTGGCGAATATCTGGGCGGTATCGGTGACCCGGTGCGCGGTGTCGCGCTGCAGGCGCCCTTCGTGCTGGGCGATACATCGCGCTTCGCCGGCGACCCGGCCAGTGCGGCCTTCGCCGCCGCGCAGCTGGAATTCCTGGCGCGCAGCTTCGAGGAAGCGCCGCGCTATGCCGGCGTGGTCAGCCAGGGCTCGCTGGTCGCGCTGCGCCAGGGGCGTGACGAGATGCGCGCGGCCATCGGCATCCCGGCGCGCGAGAATTCCGAACTGGTCGAGAACCGGCTGCGCCTGGCGGGCCAATCCCTGCGCGCGGGCGATCGCGCCCGGGCCGAGGCGGCTTTGGCCGGCTTCGCGCCGGATGCGCTGACGCGGCTGTCCAACCTGCCGCGCCTGGCGCAGGTCTCGCTGGCCGGCGGCCTGGCCTCGGCTGACATCAACCGCATCGACCAGGACCAGTTCCGCGGCAATATGCAGGGCGGCCGCGGCCGGCGGGGGTAGCTGGCGCCGCGCGCGGTGCTAGCATCCCGCGCGGAGGAACGCCGCCATGACCGATCTGCCCCAATCCGTCCTGATCAAGGAAGAAGGCCCGCGCGAGGGCTTCCAGATCGAGAAGGGCCCCTTCACCTCGGCCGACAAGATCGCCGTGGTCGATGCGCTGTCCGGCACCGGGCTGCGCTTCATCCAGGTGGGGTCCTTCGTGGCACCACGCCTGGTGCCCGGCTGGGCCGATGCGGAGGCCGTGATGGAAGGCTTCACCCCAGCATCTGGTGTGGAATATGCCGGGCTGTGGTTCAATGAACCGGGGCTGGAACGCGCGCTGAAATTCCGCGGCAAGCTGACCCTGAAGGGGTCGATCTCGCTCTCGGCCAGCGACGCGTTTTCGCGCAAGAACCTCAACCGCAGCCATGCCGAGAACCTGGCCGCCATGCCCGCGCGCATCTTCGCGCATCAGGCGGCGAATGTGCCGGTCACGCGCATTGGCGTGATGGCAGCCTTCGGCTGCAATTTCGAGGGCGATATTCAGCCAGCGCAGGTGCTGGCCACCATCTCCGACGGGCTTTCCGTGGCACGCGAGACCGGCTGCACCATCAAGGATGTGATGGTGGCCGACACCATGGGCTGGGCCACGCCGATCCGGGTGGAGCGGGTGATCGGCGCGGTGCGCGAGGCCTATCCGGGCTTGCGCATCACGCTGCATCTGCATGACACGCGCGGGCTTGGCATCGCCAATGCGCATGCCGGGCTGCGCATGGGCGTGGACAGTTTCGACACCTCGGTCGCGGGCCTGGGCGGCTGCCCTTTCGCGGCGCAACCGGGTGCCCCGGGCAATATCGCCACCGAGGAGCTGGTGTTGCTCTGCGAGGAAATGGGAATTGCCACCGGCATTGATATCGACGCGCTGATCGAGGCGGCGCGCCTTGCGGAGCGCATCATCGGCCGGCCGCTGCCCAGCACGCTGTTGCGCAGCGGCGGGCTGGGGCCGATCCGGGCGCGGGCGGCTTAGGTCGTTAGACCTGTTTCACCGCATGCGGGTGCGGCAAAGCCAGTCTAGTTCTGTGTTTTGCCGCAATTTCCGAGCCGCAGCGCATGTCCGCTTCGCTTGAAAATGCGCCAATCCGCTCAGTGATACTGGTCGCGGATGGTGCGCCAGGTCAGGGCCATGATCGCCCAGGCCGACAGGCCGATCATGGTGATCTGCAGTACCAGCCACCAGCGGCGCGGAAAGGTGCTGCGCTCGGCCTCGGCGGGGCGGATGAAGGTGTTGAGGTAGACGGCCTGTGCCATGGCCTCGATGCGCGCGCGGCCTTGCGCGCCCAAGGCGCGTTCGTAATTGGCCAGCGCCACACGCTCATTGCCTTCCAACTCGCCATAGGAGGCCAGCACGCTGGCCAGCGTGCGGCGTGAGCCGCTCTCGCCGCCGATGGTGCCGATCTGCGCGCGTTCGGCTTCCAACTCGCGCTCAATAGCGGTGACGCGGTTGCGCAGCAGCCTTGCCTGGGGCGCATTGGGCAGCAGCCCGCCATCGAGCTGGGCGGCGAGGTTGGCGCGCGCCTCTGCCAGTGCCTCGCGCATGCGGGCCAGCACGCCGGACTGGATCTGCGCCTGCAATTGCGGCGTCAGCAATTCGTGGCGGTTGCGGAAATCGGCCAGCGCAGAGCGGGTTTCCTCCAGCGCGGTGCGCGCGGCCGTGACCTCGCGGTTGGCCAGCGCCAGGGCATCTTCCTGCGCGCGGCGGGAGACGTCATTGACGAGCCTTTCCGACGCGGCGAGCAGCGCCGTGGCCACCGCCTGCGCTTCGGCCGCGGTGAAGGCGCGCACGCTCACCGTCACGACCGAGGAGTTCAGGTCCAGCGAGACATTGACGAAGCGCCGCCAATGCCGCGCGCGGTCCTCCACCGGCAGGCCCGGCGTCATGCGCGACCACCAATCGGCGCCGCTGCGGGAATAGATCGCCTCCAGGTCCACGCTGCGGCTGACATCGAGCACGGCGGCGCGGCTGCGCGTGTACTGCACGAGCATTTCGCTATCCGCCAGGATCGCCATCTGCGGCGCGCTGCCGCTGGCCATGCTGGCGACGCCGGGCATGGCCGCGGCCGGCGGCGTGGCGCGGCGGACCATGTAGCGGAACTCGCTCTCATACTGGTCCGACATGAAGAAGAAGACCCAGGCGCTGGCCAGCAGGACCGGCAGCAGCACCAGCGCCAGGAACAGCGTCATGGCGCTGGACGGGCGGCGGCGCGGCGTCACCGCCGCGGCGGCCTGCGCGGCCGGGCGCATCAGCCGCGCGAAGGCGCCAGGCATGCGTTCGGTCGGGGGCCGTTCCGGCGCGGTCTTGAGCATCTGGGTCAGGGTTCTCCGCTGCGGCCACCGTTATACGCGATGATGGCCGCGGGTAAATCATTGAACAATTGCAACTGTCCATCGCCGAGCACGGCGCCGATGTCGCAATAGGCGCGCATCACATCCAAGTCATGGGTGATCATCACCACATCGGCGTTCTGCACGCGTTCCGAGAAGGCCGCGAGGCATTTCTCGCGGAACATGGCATCGCCGACCGCCGTGACCTCATCGATCAGGTAGACATCGAACTCGATGCCCAGGCACAGCCCGAAGGCCAGCCGCGCGCGCATGCCCGAGGAATAGGTGCGCAGCGGCATGGTGTAATAGCTGCCGAGCTCCGCGAAATCCGCCACATAGTCGAGCACCCGCTTTTCATCGGCGCCGTAGAGCCTGGCCACGAAGCGCACATTGTCGCGGCCTGACATTTCCTCGCGGAAGGTGGAGGCGAAGCCGAGCGGGAAGGAGACGCGGCCATGGCGGATGATACGGCCGCGATCGGGCAGTTCGGTGCCGGCCAGCAGCCGCACCATGGTGGATTTGCCCGCGCCGTTGCGGCCCAGGATTCCGAGCGAATAGCCGGTCGGCAATTCCATGTTGCAATCGCGCAGGATGACCTTGCGGCTGCCATTCCGCCCCGCATAGACCTTGGTGACGCCTTCGAACCGGATCATGCGGAGCTGATAGCATGCTGCGCAGCGTCTGGGCAGTTTGCCATGC
>JAPLOK010000201.1 GCA_026400775.1 Alphaproteobacteria bacterium
AGCGAAGCCTGCCAGCGTGCGAGGCCGCGTCAACTTCCCGCCCTGGCGGCCGGCGTGTAGCCTTGCCTCACAACGAGGAGGAAAGCGCATGAATGTCCAAGGGGCCGCTGCCATTGTCACGGGTGGCGCATCGGGTCTGGGCCTGGCCAGTGCAAAGCGTTTGGCCGCCGCCGGCGCGCGCGTGGTGATCGCCGACCTGCCCAGCAGCGAAGGCGCCACAGTCGCCGCCGAACACGGCTTCACCTTCGCCCCCACCGACATCACCGACGAAGCCCAGATGCAGGCAGCGGTGGATGCTGCCTCCACCCTCGGGCCACTGCGCGTGCTGATCCATTGCGCCGGCCGCGGCGGCGCGCTGCGCATCCTGGACAAGGACGGCACACCCGGCGCACTGGCCCACTACGAAGCCATCATCCGCGTCAACCTGACCGGCAGCTTCAACGCATTGCGCCTGGCCGCCGCCGCCATGGCCAAGACCGACCCGCTGCCCAGCGGCGAGCGCGGCGTCTGCGTGCTGACGGCCTCCATCGCCGGCTACGAAGGACAGATCGGGCAAATCCCCTACGCCTCCTCCAAGGCCGGCGTCATCGGCATGACACTCTGCGCCGCACGCGACCTGGCATCACGCCTCATCCGCGTCTGCACCATCGCGCCCGGCATCATGGACACACCCATGCTCGCCCGACTGCGCGACGACGTGAAAGCCTCCCTCGCGGCCGGCGTGCCCAACCCCGCACGCCTGGGCTCGCCCGACGAATACGCGGCACTGGCCATGCACATCGTGGAAAACGCCTACCTCAACGGCGAAACCATCCGCATCGACGGCAGCCTGCGGATGACGCCGAGGTAGTGTGGGTGGGACAGACGGCTCTTGGAGAGGGGCTTTGCCCCCCTCCAAACCTCCCCCAACCAGACCGAAGACTCATGGGTTCCAAGGGCCTTTCGGCCTTTGGTGGGTGGGGGTCTGGGGGAGGGCAAAGCCCTTCCCCAGGGCCACCCGACTCACCCGCGCTATTCGTCATCCTCCGGCGGTGCCGGGGCCACGGGCAGCAGGTGGGTTTCTTTCAGTGATGACAGGGCCACGTCCACTGCCAGGCGTTCGAGGCCGGGCAGGCTGCGCAATTCGGTCGAGGTGAATTCCTCCAGCGCCGCCATATCGGCCAGCCGCAGTTTCAGCAGGTAGGACCAGTTGCCGGTCATGTGGTGGCATTCCAGCACGGCGGGGTGTGCGGCCATGCCGGTGCGGAAGCTGGCATCGTGTTTGCCGGGTTTGAGGGCCAGACGCACGAAGGCGAGCAGCGGGCAGCCGACTTGTGCGGGGTCGAGGGCGGCGTGCCAGCCGCGGATGGTGCCGCGTTCTTCCAGGCGCTTCTGGCGTTCGGCGGTGGCCGAGACGGAGAGGCCCGCGATTTTCGCGAGTTCGGCCAGGCCGGCGGCGCCGTCCTGTTGCACGGCGATGGCGATCTTGCGGTCTATTTCGTCCATGGGCGTAGAATATCCCGCTCGTAGACAAATTAAAAGGAATTTCTGCGATCATTCAGCGATTCGCGCGTAAGCGGCGGTGCCTGCTCGCGCCATGCATGGCGCTTTGCGCCCTACCGGCATGTCGCGCCGCAGCGCCGGGCCACCAGCCGCGGCCGGCATGAGCAGCGCGGGATGCGGCCGACGGGCCTTGGCGCAGGGCGGTCTCCCGCCGGAACGCACCAAGCCCGCCGGCCTTCGCAGGCCATGCCCTGGTGGATGGCACCGACACGCCGGCCCGCAGCCAATCGCGCCACACCGAACCGCGTTCGGCGAGCAGCGACCACCCGACAGAATGGGTGACCATGGGACGGCGATGGACGCCCCATGGCGGTTGCGGTTCAACAGGCGGGTGCCGCCGGGACATGGCCGGAGGTGATCTTGCGGGTCCGACGCATGGCCGGACCCTGTGCAGCGGGGCTGCGGAGGCTGATCCGCGCAGGTGGTATCACCGGAGCGTTGAATCAGCCTCTCGAAGCGGCTCCGCCGCAGTCAGATGTAGTGTTCTTCCAGCGGCGCGAAGCCGTTGAACTTCTGGCTGGCATAGGTGGTGGTGTAGGCACCGGTTGCCAGGATTTCCACGCGATCGCCCTCCGCCAGCGCCACCGGCAGGCGGTAGTTGGACTTCTCGTAGATGGTGTCCACACTGTCGCAGGTGGGGCCAGCGATGGTCACCGGGCCTTCGCGCGTGCCGTCATGCGGCGTGCGGAAGCCGTAACGAATCGCCTCGCCCTCGGTCTCGGCCAGGCCGCCGAAACGGCCGATATCCAGGTACACCCAGCGCACCGGGTCCTCATCGCCCTTGCGGGAGACGAGCACGACCTCGGAGACGATGGTGCCGGCATCGGCCACCAGGAAGCGGCCGGGCTCGATCACCATCTCGGGCAGGGAGTTGCCGAAATGCTCGGCCATGGCGCCCATGATGGCATCGCCGAAGGCTTCGATCTCGGGCACTTCCGCCTTGTAGCGCACCGGGTAGCCACCACCGAGATTGACCATGCGCAGCTTCACGCCCGCCGCGGCCAGATCCGTGAAGACGGTCGCGACCTGCGCGATTGCGGCCTTGTAGGGGCCGGTCGCGGTCTGCTGGCTGCCGACATGGAAGGAAATGCCATAAGCATCCAGGCCCAGCTCGCCGGCCAGCGCCATCAGCTTCACCGCCATCGCGGCCTCGCAGCCGAACTTGCGGCTGAGCGGCCATTCGGCGCCTTCATTGACGACCAGGATGCGGCAATAGACCTGCGCACCGGGGGCGGCGCGCGCGATCTTGCGCAGCTCGGACTCGCTGTCGAAGGCGAACATGCGCACACCGGCTTCGAAGGCGGCCGCGATGTCGCGCTCCTTCTTGATGGTGTTGCCGTAGCTGATGCGCGTGGGCTCCGCGCCGGCATCCAAGCACATGCGCACTTCCGGCAGCGAGGCCGCATCGAAATGCGAACCCAGCACCGTCAGGCGGTCCAGGATGGGAGCGCCCGGGTTGGCCTTCACGGCGTAATAGATGCGCGCCAGCGGCAGCGCGGACTTCAGCCGCGCATAGTTGCCCGCCACGCGGTCCACATCCAGCACCAGGCACGGCGTCGCCGGCTGTTGTGCGGCAATGAAGCGAGAGACCTTGTCGGTCATCGCACCACCCCTTCCAATCCATATGGAACCGCCCGCTTGCCGCGGGCAGGCCCCAAAGTTGACGAACGGTCGAACGAACCAGCGACCAAGTGAGAACCGCCCGGCTTGCGCCGAACGGGGTTGCCAGAACGCTTGACGTCGTTGCGTAAACCTTGCGCCGCGGTGGAGAAAAACTCCCCGTGGGCCTGGGGCCAGAGGCACGTGCGTACTGCGTCTGAGGGGCAATTAGCCCCCCCTTCCCCCTGATGCAAGGATTTTTCCGATTCGAACGGAAGATTTTTCGGGCGCCCCCCGGGGGGTAGCCGGAAAGCCCCCCGAAACCAGCGCGGCCCACCACTGCATACGCCTGAAACCCCGGGGTGGGCGCCGTATCCTTTCCGGGCTCAACTTCCGACGCACAAGGCCGCAACCACGCGGCAGGTCGCGCTGCGGTCGCGCGATGCGCATTGCGTGAGTGCGGCGCGCTCCGCCTCGGCCCGCGTGGGTGCCGTGGCGCCGACGATGAAAGTCACGCGGTTCACGCTGGGGTCATGCGTCTGCACCACGCCTATCAGCCGCGTGGCCTGGGCGGCGGCGCCGCAGCCGCTGCTGAATTCGGTCAGCAGCCGGCAATCGCCGCGCGCCTGGGCGCGGCACGAACCCTCCGCGCGGGCATGCACAATGTCGCGGCTGAGCGCGCCCTCATTGGTGCCCACCGCGGCGGTGGGCGGCAGCGCGGCATAGATCGCACCCCAGCGCTGCCCACGGGTGGGTTGCGAGACCGGCCCGGCGACCACACGCTGCGCGGCCGGCCGGGGCATGCCCGAATGGCTCATGGCCTGGCGCTGCTGCTGCAGGAAATCCTGCGCCGCGCGGCAGCGGATCATGCAGGCCGCCGGATTGGACTGCGAGCCGCATTCGCCCGCGCAGAGCGCCGCCGGCGAGGAGGCCCAGGCGGCGCCCGAGAACAGCAGGGAGAGCAGAAGGACAAAGCGCATGGCATGGCCATACCAGCCCTCTCATTTGCGCGAAGACACAAGCCCGTGATGCAACCTCAGGTGGCTGATGGCAGCGTCGCCACAGCCGACAGCCCGCCACCGCTGCGATTGGCCAGCACCACATCCCCGCCATGCGCGCGCAGGATGTTGCGCGCGATGGTCAGTCCCAGCCCGGTGCCGCCGGTCTCGCGGTTGCGGCTGTTCTCAAGCCTGCGGAAGGGTTGGAAGACGCTTTCCAGCTGGTCGTGCGGGATGCCGGGGCCGTCATCCTCCACGCGCACGCGCAGGTGCCCGCCCTCGGCCTCGAGCGCCACCCGCGCCGCCCCGCCGTAGGCCAGCGCATTGCCCACCAGGTTGGACAGCGCGCGTTTCAGCGCGGCTGGCCGGCCGGTCGCGGGCAGACGATCAGGGCCGTCATAGGCCACCTTGGCCTCGGGGGCGGCATCCGACGCCTCGTCCAGCACGGTCTGGCAGAGGGCCGCCATGTCGAAAGCGATCTGCGGTTCCTTCGCCGCATCGTCGCGCGCGAAGGCCAGGGTGGCGTCGATCATCGCCTCCATCTCGGCCAGGTCGCCCAGCATCTTGCGCCGCTGTTCATCATCATCGAGGAATTCCGCGCGCAGCCGCAGCCTGGTGATGGGCGTGCGCAGGTCATGGCCGATGGCCGCCAGCATCTGCGTGCGGTCATCGACGAAGCGGCGGATGCGGCTGGCCATGGTGTTGAAGGCGCGCGCGGCCTGGACGGTTTCGGTCGGGCCGGTCTCGGGCAAGGGTGGCGCGTTGACGTTGCGGCCCAGCGCCTCGGCCGCCGCGGCGAGATCGGTCACCGGCCGCGTCATGCGCCGCACGCCCCACAGGATGAGTGCGGCCGCGCAGAAACTCATGGCGATGAAGGCCCAGAGGAAATTCTCGCTGTGCCAGGGGCGGGCCGCGGGCGGCATCACGCGAAGGTTCAGCCATGCCCCTTCCTGCGTGCGCAGCGACAGGACGAAGCCGTTGGGCGGCACATGCGCGTGCAGCACCTCACGCGGGCGGAAGCGCTGCGGGCCGGCCAGCGGGCCCGGCGCGTTGAGGCGAAAGCGCTGCAGCATCTCATGCGGCACCGGCGGCATGCCGGGCTGCACCGCGGGCAGGTTGTCGAAGCTGGCATGCATGCCTTGCGGCAATTCGACCTCGGCCACGAAGGCGGCGCGGCGGTCGGGCGGCAGCAGCATCAGGTTGCGCCACAGATTGAAGGTGCGGGCCGCGATCTCGCGCTGCTGCACATAGGCCTGCAATTCCACCCGATCGAGCGCGTGGATGGTCAGCCCTACGCCCTGCACCGCCATCAGCCCCAGCAGCAGCAGCACCGCGGTGCGCCACGCCAGAGAGCGCGGCCAAAGCCTCATGGGCGGTCCACGGTGGCGGCCATGACATAGCCGCCGCCGCGCACGGTCTTGATCAGGCTGGGGTTGCGGCCGTCATCCTCGAGCTTGCGGCGCAGGCGCGAGACTGCGACATCGATCGCGCGGTCGAAGGGGCCTGCCTGCCGGCCACGCAATATGTCCATCAGCATGTCGCGGGTCAGAACCCTGTTGGCGCGTTCCAGCAGAACGGCCAGCAGGTCATATTCGCCGCCGGTCAGCGCCACTTCCGCGCCATCGGGGTTCAGCAGGCGGCGGCGGGCGGGCTCCAGCGTCCAGCCCGAGAAATGCAGCGGCCGCTGGTCGGCCTCTCCAGGCCCGCCCTCCCCGTTCGCGCGGCGCAGGATGGCGCGCATGCGGGCGAACAGTTCACGCGGGTTGAAGGGCTTGGGCAGGTAGTCATCAGCACCCAGTTCAAGGCCCACGATGCGGTCCGTCTCCTCGCCCATCGCGCTCAGCATGATGATCGGCACATTGGATTGCGTGCGCAGCCAGCGCGCCAGATCCAGGCCGGATTCGCCGGGCATCATGATGTCCAGCACCGCGATATGGTAGCGGCCGAGCGGCCAGAGCCTACGTGCTTCGCGCGCGTCGCGCGCGGCGGTGACGCGCATCCCCTGCTTCTCGAGGAAGCGGGAGAGGAGTTCACGGATTTCCCGGTCATCATCGACGATCAGGATATGCGGCTGGGCGTTGTCCATGGCTGTTACAATAGGCCGCCATGCGCTGCCTCCCAGGGGGAAAATGCGCACTTGGTTGCGCTGTGTTGCGCAAGGCCGATCTGTTGCACTTCGTTGCGCGGCGGGCGTGGTTTGCCGGGGGCGCAAGGCGCTGCTAACCGCCCGCCATGCATCCGAGGGTGAAGGCAGCGGGAGACGCGATTCTGGCCTGGCTGGCGGGCGCGGTCTTCGCAGGGCTGCGGGGCCTGGGGCTGCGGCGCGCCTCGGCCTTGGGTGGCGCGGTGCTGCGCGCGCTGGGCCCCTTCACCCCGCGGCACAAGCGCGTGATGGCGAATCTGGCGCTGGCCTTCCCCGAGCGTGATGCCGCCTGGCGCCGCGCGGTGGCGCGCGATGCCTGGGAAAACCTGGGCCGCACCGCCTGCGAATATGTGCATCTGGCCGAACTGGCCGCCAGCGCCGAGATGTCACCCGAGAGCCAGGCCGCTCTCGCCCGACTGCGCGCCGATCCGCGCCCCAAGCTCGCCATGGCGGCGCATCTGGCCAATTGGGAGGTGCCGGCCGTCATCATGCATGCGGCCGGCGAGCGCAGCGGCATCATCTACCGCACGCCCAATAATGCCCGCATCGCCGAGATGGTGCGCGCCATGCGCGAGCCCATCATGGGCCGGCTGATCCCCGCCACGCTCGCAGCGCCGCGCAGCATCCACGCCATGCTGCGCGATGGCGTGGGCATCGGCATGCTGATCGACCAGCATTTCTCGCGCGGGATGCGGGTGGAATTCATGGGTGCCGATGTGCTGGCCAATCCGCTGATAGCGCAGCTGGCGGCGCGATACGGCATCGCGGTCTATGGTATGCGGGCGGTGCGCCTGCCCGGTGGCGGGCTGCGCGCCGTGCTGGAAGGCCCCTATGACCTGCCCGAGGACATCCCCGGCGCGGTGCAGGCGATGAACGATATCATCGCCCGCTGGGTGCGGGAGCATCCGGGGGATTGGCTGTGGATGCACAGGCGCTGGCGAGACCTGCCAGCGCGGCCAGACCCGGCTCCGCCAGGGTGATCAGCCGCAGCGGCAATGCCGAGAGCCAGGGCGCGAACCGCCCCTTGGCGGTGAAGCGCGCATGGAAGGCGGGGGCTGCCAGGGCCTCGGCCCGCGCATTGCAGATATTGCCCGCGAGATAGACGCCACCGCGCGCGCCGGTGGCGAGTGCGAGGCTGCCCAGATGGCCCGCCAGCAGGTCCAGGAACAGCGCTTCCGCCCGGTCACCCACCCATTCCTGAAGCGTGCGCAGGCCGGGGCCGCAGAGCGCGCGTTCGGCGCTGGCATGGCCGAAGCGGGCGCGCAGGGCGGCGATCAGCGCATCCTCCTCGGCCGTCGCGCCGGCCAGGCTGGCATGGCCGGCTTCGGTGGGGATGGCGCCGGCGCCAGGGACCCAGAGGGCAACGCCAAGCCCGGTGCCGCAATTGGCCAGCAGGCGCGGGGCGGCGGGGTCGCCCTCGCCGCCGGCCAGATGCCGCGCGGGGTGATCGGGCAGCAGATGCGCCTGGGCTTGCAGGTCGTTGAACAGGAGGCAGCGCGCGGCGGGCAGGTCGGCTGCGCGAATCATGCCCCAATGGCTGTTGGTCAACAGAGCATGGTCGCCCTGCACCGGGCCAGGCAATGCGACCAGCGCCAGTTCAGGGCGGCTGCCGCCCGTGGCGGCCAGCATGGCATCGGCCAGGCTCGCATGCGCGGCGACCGGCAGGATGGTTGGCGGGCCGTGGCCACCCGCGCCATCGGCCCAGGCGAAGCGGGCATTGGTTCCGCCGATATCGGCAAGCAGGATCATTTGACGCCAGCGCGATAGGCGGCGATGCGCGCCTTCAGCCCCGGCCGCGCGACCGAGCGCGCGAGTGCCGCCATGTCACCGGCATCATCGGCATGGCGGGTGCGCGCATGCAGCGCCGCGGTGGTTTCTGCATCAAGGCGCGTGGCGGCGGCGATGATGGGGTCGAGCGCGGGCTCGGCGCTGATCGCGGTCACCAGGCCGAGCGTGAGCGCGGCCTCGGCCGGGACGGGGCTGCCGGCCAGCAGCAGATGGCGCGCGGGGCCATCGCCGATCAGCCCCGCCAGCCGCCCGGTGCCCAGCACCAGGCCGAAGGCGGGCCCGGGGAAGGCAAAGCTGCTGCCCGGCAGTGCGATGCGGTGGTCACAGGCCGCGAAGAGATCAGCGCCGGCGCCGAAGACGCGCCCCTGCGCGATGGCCACCGTGGTCACCGGCAGCGCGTGGATGCGTTGCAGCAGCATCTCGATGCGCAGGATGCGCAAGCCGAGATCACCATCGGACAGCGCGTCCAGGTCCGAAAGGTCGAAGCCGGTGCAGAAATGCCGCCCCTCGCCCGAGAGGATGATGCAGCGCGCGCCGGCGGCCATTGCGTCATCCAGCGCGGCGTCGAGTGCTTCCTGCATGGCCGGACCCAGGGCATTGCCGCGATCGGGGCGGCCGAGGCGGATGCGCGCCACCTGGCCTGCGAGATCAAGCGCGACAGGTGCTGACATGGGGCCGCCCGGCTGATGGGATGGTGGGTGCGACAGGGATTGAACCTGTGACCCCTGCCGTGTGAAGGCAGTGCTCTACCGCTGAGCTACGCACCCTGGGTGGCGGCGGTAATGCTGCGGTGACGGTGCGAAGTCAACCCTTGCATGGCGCGGCCGGGATGCGACATGTCAGGCCATGCGCTCCATCCTGTTTGCCGGCCTGCTGCTCGCCACGCCTGTCGCCGCCCAGCCGGGCTGGCAGGCGGTCTATGATCTGCATGTGGGCGGCCTGCGGGCCTTGCAGGCGGAAGTGACCTTCCAGATCGACGGCCCGCGCTACCGGGTGGAGGTGCATACCCGCACCCGCGGCCTGGTGGGCCTGTTTGCCCGCAGCGAGCAGCGAACGGTGGTCGAGGGCGTGTGGCAGGGCGATGTGCCGCGCCCCACCAGCTACCGGGTGGATGGCACCTTCCGTGGCCAGCGCCGCCTGGTGGAGATGGAGTTCGACGCCGCCGGCCGGCCCGTGCTGCGCGGCCTGATCCCGACCAACACCGCCGAACAGCGCGAGGAAATCACGCCCGACCGCGCGCTGGGCGCGGTGGATGCGCTGACCGCGGTGGTGGGGCTGGCGCGGATCGTGGCGGCGACCAATCGCTGCGAGGCGGAGACGGTGCTGTATGACGCCCGCCGCCTGTCGCAGGTGGTGGTGCGCACGGCCGCCGCGGCCGAGCCGGTGCCCAATGACTGGGGCGTGGGCCTGCAGGGCCAGGCGCTGCGCTGCACGATCGAGAGCCGGCTGCTGGCGGGTTTCCGCCTGGATCAGGACCGCTCACGCCCGCCCGAGCCCGTGACCATCACCGCCTGGGTGGGTCAGCCGCAGCAGGGCGCACCGCCCCTGCCCATGCGCATCGAGATCACGACGCGCTGGTGGGGGCGCACCTATGCGACGCTGGAGAGGGTTGAGCGGCGTTAGGGTTTTTCTCATCGGACGGCATTGGCCAGCTCCCCACCCGGCCACCCAGCAACATGGCGCCGGATTGGGTGGCCGGCCAGAAGGGGCTTTATTGGTGCGGACCGGGCCGCTTCCGCGCGAGCGGAAAACCCTACCCCCGCAACAACAGCAGTATCGCCACGAAAATCACCACCGCCGCCGCCTGGAACAGCACGCGGTACTGCATCAGCTTGTTCGACCGCGCGCCATCCGGCGAACCACGCGCCATCTGCACCACGCCCAGCGCCAGCACCACCAGCGTGCCCACCAGCGCCGTGACAAACAGGATGGTCAGCGCCGTACTCATGCCGAGGCGGCCGCCTTCCACACCACTTCAGGCGTCGCCGGCATGTCGATCTCGCGCACGCCGAGTGCATGGATCAGCGCATTGACCACAGCCGGCGGGCTGCCCACGGCACCCGCTTCACCCGCACCCTTCACGCCCAGCGGATTGGTCTCGCAGGGCACTTCGATCAGGTCCACCTCGATATCCGGCAGGTCCTCGGCGCGCGGCAGCGTGTAGTCCATGAAGGAGGCCGAGAGCAGCTGGCCCGAAGCGGGGTCATAGGCCGTGCGTTCCATGATCGCCTGGCCCACGCCCTGCGCCACGCCGCCATGCACCTGGCCGCGCACGATCAGCGGGTTCAGCGCATGGCCCACGTCATCGACCACGACATAGCGCGGGATGCTGATGTGGCCGGTCTCGGGGTCCACCTCGACTTCCGCGATGTGGCAGCCATTGGGGAAGGTGTGCGCGGGGATCGCGGCCACTTCGGCGGCATCCAGCAGCGTCGCGGGCTGGCCGGCGGCGGCGCGCTTCTTCTGCGCCATGGCCAGATCCAGGATGCCGATGCCGCGATCGGTGCCGGCCACGGCGAAGCGGCCGCGCTCGAACTCGATATCAGCGACGGCGGCTTCCAGCGCCTCGCTCGCGGCCTGCTTGCCCTTCTCGATCACGGTTGTGGTGGTCGCCAGGATGGCGGTGCCCTCGCTGTACAGGCTGCGCGCGCCACCCGTGCCGCCGCCGCTGGGCACCTGGTCGGTATCGCCCTGCATGACGCGGATCTTCTCGATGGGGATGCCGAGCTCATGGCTGGTCAGCATGGCATAGGCCGTCTCGTGGCCCTGGCCGGTGGATTGCGTGCCCACCCAGACTTCCGCAACACCATCATCGGCGAAGCGCACCTCGGCGCGTTCCTCCGGCGCGCCGCCGGTCGCTTCCAGGTAATAGGCCAGCCCGATGCCGCGCTTCTTGCCCCGTGCGGCGGATGCTGCGGCGCGCCCGGCGAAACCAGCCCAATCCGCCTTGAACAGTGCCGCATCCAGCACGGTGGTGAAGTCACCGCTGTCATAACGCTGGCCCATCGCGGTGGTGTAGGGCATCGCGCCCTGCCCCACGATGTTGCGCCGGCGCAGCTCGATGCGGTCGATACCCAGTTCGGCCGCCGCGGTGTCGATCAGGCGTTCCACCAGATAATTGGATTCCGGCCGCCCCGCGCCGCGATAGGCATCGACCGGCACGGTGTTGGTCAGCACGCCCAGCACATGCGCGTGGATTGCCTGGAAACCGTAGATGCTGGCCAGCACCTTGGTACCCGCACCGGTCGGGATGAAGGGCGCGAAGGTGGAGAGATAGGCGCCCATATTGGCATGGTTGCGCGTGCGCAGCGCGAGGAATTTTCCATCCTTGTCCAGCGCCAATTCACCCAGCGTGATGTTGTCCCGCCCATGCGTGTCGGACAGGAAGGCCTCGGTCCGCTCCGATGTCCATTTCACCGGCCGGCCCACCGCGCGCGCGGCAAAGGCACACAGCGCGTATTCGGCATAAAGATAGAGCTTCATGCCGAAGCCGCCGCCGACATCGGGGGTGACCACGCGCACCTGCTCGGGCTTCACCTTCAGCACGGCATTGGCCAGCAGGTTCTTCACCAGCCAGGACCCTTGCGTGCCGGCATGCAGGGTGAATTTCTGCGCGGTGGCGTCGTATTCGGCCGCACAGGCGCGGCCTTCCATGCTGGCGACGACGACGCGGTTGTTCACCACGGTCAGCTTCGTCACATGCGCGGCGGTCGCGAACAGCGCGTCGGTCTTGGCCTTGTCGCCAGCTTCCCAGTCGAAGCAGAGATTGTTGGGGACCGAAGGCCATACCGAGGGCGCGCCGGCCTCATGCGCGACGGCCAGGTCGGTCACGCTCGGCAGCACGTCGTAATCGACCATCACCGCCTCACCGGCATCGCGCGCGGCCTGCGGGGTTTCGGCCACGACGAACACCACCGGGTCACCCACATGGCGCACCGTGTCGGTGGCCAGCGGCAGGCGCGGCGTCTCGGAGCGCGCGCTGCCATCGCGGTTCTTCAGCGGGATGACGCAGGGCACCTCGCCCACGCCCGCGGCCGCCAGATCAGCGCCGGTGATGACCGCCAGCACGCCCGGCATGGCGCGGGCGGCGACGGTGTCGATCGCGGTGATCTTCGCATGCGCATGCGGGCTGCGCAGGACATAGCCATGCGCCTGGCCCGCGACATTCAGGTCATCGGTGTAGCGCCCGCCACCAACCAGCAGGCGCGGGTCCTCGATACGGCGGATGGATTGGCTGAGACCGAATTTCGCCATGGCTTTGCTCCCGTTTCGTCCCAGCATGTGCGATGCCGCCGCGAATGGTCAATGCAATGGAGTTTGCCGGGCCGATTAACGCTACCGCCGTTCGGCGGCAGCGATCGGAACAGGTGCCTGCGCCTTGCGGAACATCCCCTTCACCCGCGTCCGCAGCGTCTCGAATACCACGTACAGCATCGGGATCATGAAAATCCCGAACACCGCCGCCGCGATCATCCCGCCAAACACCGGCAGACCCACCGCCTGTCGCGACAAGGCCGCCGCACCCTCGGCGATGATCAGCGGCACCAGGCCCAGTATGAAGGCGATCGAGGTCATCATCACCGCGCGGAAGCGCATGCTCGCACCCTCCACCGCGGCCTCGGTAGCGGTCATGCCTTGCTCGCGCTTTTCCTTCGCGAATTCCACGATCAGGATGCCGTTCTTGGCGGCGAGCGCGATCAGCACCACCAGCCCGATCTGCGCATAGACATCCAGCGACTTGCCGGCGAGCATCACCGCCAGGAACGCCCCCAGGCCCGCCACCGCCACCGACATCAGCACCGGAATCGGGATGGTCCAGCTCTCATACAGCGCCACCAGGCACAGGTAGGCAAAGAACAGCGCCATCACCACCAGCACGCCGGTCTGCCCCGCCGCCTGTTTTTCCTGATACGCCGTGCCGGTCCATTCATACCCATAGCCGGGCGGCAGCGCGCGTGCGGACACCTGCTCCATCGCCGTCAGCGCCTCGCCCGATGATGTGCCCGGCCCGGGCGAGCCGCTCATCAGCACGCTGCGAACATTGTTGTAGCGGCTGATGGTCTGCGGTCCCAGCACCACGCGCACATCGGCAAACGCACGCAACGGCACCATCTGCCCGCGTTGGTTGCGCACCTGGATTCGCCAGATGTCGCTGAGCTCATCGCGATCCTCCGCCTCGGCCTGGAGGTTCACCTGCCAGGTGCGCCCGAACAGGTTGAAGTCGTTGACGTAGAAGCCGCCCAGCGTGGATTGCAGCGCGGTGAAGATGTCGCTCACGCGCACGCCCAGCGCCTGCGCCTTGTCGCGGTCGATATCCAGGAACAGCGACGGCGTGGTGGGGCTGAAGGTGGTGAACACCCCTCGCAGCCTGGCGTCCTGGTTCGCAGCGACCATCATGCCCAGGGCGGCCGCGCCCATTTCCGTCGGATCGCGGCCCTCGAAATCCTGCAACTGGTATTCGAAGCCGCCGCCAGTGCCCAGCCCGATGATGGGCGGGATATTGAAGGCAAAGATGTTGGCGGTGCGGATGGCCTGCCCCGCGCCGAACACCTGGCCGATGGCGGCGAACACGCTGTCCTGCACACGCGTGCGTTCGGCAAACGGCTTCATCCGCGCGACCATGAAGGCACTGTTGGACTGCGCCCCGCCATCGATCAGCGAAAAGCCCACAATGGCCAGCTGCGCCTCGATGGCGGGGTTGGCGGCGAGGATCTGCTCGACCTGTTCGACCACCGCGCGCGTGCGCGCAACGCTGGCCCCCTGCGGCAATTGCAGCTGCACGAAGAACGCGCCCTGATCCTCCTGCGGGAGAAATCCCTGCGGCGTGCGCCTGGAGACTTCGAAAATGCCCCAGCCGATGGCGAGCGTTATGGGGATCGCCAGGATCGAAACGCGCACCAGCTTGCGCACGCCCCATGTATAGCCCCCGCGCATGCCGTCGATGCCCGACATCATCCATTTGATCGGTCCGCGACGCGGCCCGGAATGGCGCAGCAACAGCGCGCATAAGGCGGGCGAGAGCGTCAGCGCATTCACCGCTGAGATCAGCATCGCCACAGAGATCGTCACCGCGAATTCGCGGAACATAACGCCTGCAACACCCGACACAAATCCTACCGGTACGAAGACCGACAGCAGCACCAGCGTGACGGCGATGATTGGCCCGGTGATCTGGGCCATTGCCTTTTTGGTGGCGTCACCGGGCGAGAGTTCGGGGCTTTCCTCCATCACGCGCTCGACATTCTCGACCACCACGATGGCGTCATCCACGACGATGCCGATGGCCAGCACCATCGCCAGCAGGCTGATGGTATTGGCTGTGAAGCCGATCGCCAGCATCACCGCGAAGGTGCCGATCAGCGAGACCGGCACGGCAACCGCGGGGATCAGCGTAGCCCGCAGCGAACCCAGAAAGATGAACACCACCAGCACCACCAGCACGAAGGCTTCGAGCACCGTCTTCAGCACCTCATGCACCGTGTCGGAGACGAAGGTCGAAGTGTCGTAGAAGACGCGGTAATCCACCCCTGTGGGGAAGCGCTGCTTCAGGTCATTCATCGCCGAACCGACCGCGCCCGCCACATTCACCGCATTGGCGCCAGGCGCGAGATAGACGCCCAAGGTGACGGCCGGCTGGCCGTTCAGGCGGCTTTCGAGGTCCTCGTTCGCCGCTCCCAGTTCGATGCGCGCGACATCACGCACGCGCAGCGTCGAGCCATCTGGATTGGCACGGATGACGATCTCGCCAAACTGCTCGGGCGTGGTCAGGCGGCCCTGTGTCTGGATGCTGAACTGGAATTGCTGGTCAGGCCCGATGGGCCTTGCGCCGATGCGGCCCACGGCTGCCTGCACATTCTGCCCCTGGATCGCGGCGATCACATCCGAAGGTGCGAGGTTCAGGCTGATCAGCCGGTCCACCTCGAACCAGATGCGCATCGAGTAGTCCAACGCGCCGAACAGCTGCACCTGGCCAACGCCGGGCACACGCGCCAGCCGGTCGATCACGTTGATCGTCGCGTAGTTCGACAGGAACAGCGGTGCGCGCGTGCCGTCAGGCGAATACAGCAACAGGTATTGCAGCACCGCCGAGGACTGCTTTCGCACCGTCACGCCATTGCGCTGCACCTCCTGTGGCAGGCGCGCGAGCGCTGCCTGCACGCGATTGTTGACATTGACCGTCGCGATGTCCGGATCGGTGCCGAGCGCGAATGAGACCGACAGCGTGTAGGTCCCGTCATTGGCGCTGTTGGAACTCATGTACAGCATGCGGTCCACGCCATTGACGGCACTTTCGATCAACTGCGCGACGGTCGCCTCCACCACCGCCGCCGAGGCGCCGGGATAGCGCGCCGTGACACTGACCTGCGCCGGCACGATGTTGGGGAATTGTGACACCGGGATCACTGTAATCGCTAGCAACCCCGCAATGGTCGTCAGGATCGCGATGACAATGGCAAGCCGTGGCCTGTCGACGAAGGTTGCAGCGATCATCAGCGCGGCGCCCCCGGCGGGCGGGCAGGTGGCGCCCCGGCCGGCGCGGGATTCACGGGCTGGCCGGGACGCACGCGCTGCACGCCCTCGGTGATGACCATGTCGCCCTCACGCAGGCCGTCCTCGGCCACAGCGAGATCGGCGGTGCCGCGCCCGAGCCGCAGCGTGCGCCGCTGCGCGACATTGCCATCACCCAACACGAACACGAAGAAACCGCCCTGATCCTGCAGCACGGCCGAGCGCGGCACCACCAGCGCCTGCACGGGTTCCACGCCCTCCACCGTCACGGTCACGAATTGCCCGTCGATCAATTCGCGCGAATCCCCCACCGCATCGCGCGGCGGGTTCGGGATGCGGCCGCGCACCAGCAACGTGTCGGTGCCGCGGTCGATCTGGGTATCGATGAATTCGATGCGACCGACATGCTGATAGGGCCTGCCATCCACCTGGCGGATGCGCAGCACGACGGCCGCCGGCCCGCCGCGCGATTCATAGCGCGCACGCAACTCGGCCGCCTGCCGCTGGCTGATGGTGAAGGCCACACGCATCGGGTCCTGGCTGACGATGGTGGCCAGCGACTCGATGGAGGGGGTGACGACATTGCCTGGTGCCAGCACCGAACGGCCGATCTTGCCCGCGATCGGTGAGGTCACGTCGGTATAGGCGAGGTTGATCTCGGCCACCCGCACCTGCGCCTGCGCACCCAGCAGCGTCGCAGCCGCGGTGCGTTCATTGGCCTGCGCGGTGTCGAGTGCCACCTGTGTGCCGGCGCCCGTGGCGCGCAGATCACGCGCGCGGGCATAGGCGGTACGCGCGTTTTCCAGCGTGGCATTGGCGCTCGCCACCTGCGCGCGCGCCTGTGCCAACTGCGCCTCGAAGGGTGCCCGTTCGATGCGGAACAGCGGGGCACCTTCCTCCACCTCGCTGCCTTCCTGGAACAGCCGCGCTTCCAGGAAGCCGGTGACGCGCGCGCGGATTTCCACACGGCTCACCGCCTCGATGCGGCCGACGAATTCCGCCGTCTCGGTCACCGGTCGGCGTTCCGCGCGCTGCACGCCGACCGCGGGCGGACCCTGCGGGGCGAACTGTGCCTGTGCAGGCATCACCGCCAGGCCAAGGCCGAATGCCAACACCGCGCGCTTTACCATCTTGAGCTTCTGCATTTGAAAAATCTGCCATGTCGCTCCGGGAAAACCAACCCGTGACATGACAAGTTCACCATGAAGCCGCAGGTGACGCAGGCGTGGTGCAGGGCCATCATGGCCCGATGCGATGGGTGGCACTCGGCCTGATGGTGGTGTTGGGCGGCGGTGGCGTGGCACTCGATGCCGCCTTCCCGCCCGACCTGTCGCGCGCGCGTGAAACCGGTGCGGAACTGACCGACAGGCAGGGCCGCACGCTGTCGGTCCTGCCCACGCGTGAGGGTGTGTGGCGGCTGGAAACGCGCGTGGCCGACGTGCCCGCGCAGCTGGTCGAAACCCTGCTGGCGGCAGAGGACCGCCGCTTTCGCCACCACCCCGGCGTGGACCCCATCGCGAGCCTGCGCGCGGCAGCGCAATGGGCCTGGCGCGGCCGCGTGGTCTCGGGCGGATCGACTATCACCATGCAGGTCGCACGCCTGCTGGAACCCCGCCCGCGCACGCTGCGCAGCAAGGCGATCGAGGCCTTCCGCGCATTGCAGCTGGAAGCGCGGTTCAGCAAGGACGAAATCCTGGGGCTTTGGCTTACCCTCGCCCCGCAAGGCGGCAATATCGAAGGGCTGCGCGCGGGTGCGCTGGCCTGGTTCGGGCGGCCCGCGCGCAGCCTGGACCATGCCGAAGCAGCGTTGCTGGTGGCGCTTGCGCGGCAGCCCACGCGCACCCGTCCCGACCGCCACCCGGAAGCCGCACGGCGCGCGCGCGATGCGGTGTTGCTGGCCCGCGCGGCACTTGCGCATACGGCGGCCGATGCGGCGCTCGGCCTGGAAGCGCCGATGCCCACCCGGCGCCAGCCCATGCCGCGCCTGGCCCCGCATCTGGCGCGCGAATTGCACGGCGGGCCGACCACGCTGGATGCCGGGCTGCAACGCGCCATCGAGCGCATCGCCGATGACGCGCTGCGCAACCTGCCCGACCGCGCCTCCATCGCCATCATGCTGGCCGAGACGCGCACGCGCGAAGTTCGCTCGGTGGTCGGCGGCGTCTGGATGGCCGAGGGCCGCGCCGGCGCGCTGGACCTCTCGCGCGCGGTGCGCTCGCCCGGATCGGCGCTGAAACCCCTGCTCTACGCGCTGGCCTTCCAGGAGGGCGTGGTGCAGCCGGGCACGTTGATCTCCGACATGCCGCGCGTCTTCGGCCAATATGCGCCAGAGAATTTCGACCGCGGCTTCGCAGGCCAGGTGAGTGTGGCCGATGCGCTGCGCATGTCCTTGAACCTGCCGGCGGTGGCGCTGCTGCACGAACTCGGCCCGGTGCGCTTCGCGGGCGTGTTGAAGACGGCGGGTGCGGCGCCGCGACTGCCGGCGGGTGCGGACCCGTCATTGCCGCTGGCGCTCGGCGGCGTGGGCGTGACTTTGCGCGACATGGTGGCGCTGTACACGACGCTCGCCGACCACGGCCGCGCGCGACCGCTGCTGATCCGCCCCGGGCCGCGCGCGGAGCCGGTGCGCGCGCTGGAAGCCCATGCCGCGCGGCTGACCGCGGGGGTGATGGTGCAGCCCTTCCCCAGTGGCGGTCCGCAGGGTGTCGCATGGAAGACCGGCACCAGCTGGGGCGGGCGCGATGCCTGGGCGATGGGCTTTGATGGTGCGCATGTCGCGGGCGTGTGGGTCGGCCGGCCGGATGGCACGGCGATCCCGGGTGCGACGGGTGCGAGGCTCGCGCTGCCGATCCTGGCGCGGGTGATGGAGTTGGTGCCCAACGCACCGTTGACGCCGTTGCGCCCGCGCGGCACGGCGCCGGTCATGGCAGAGATTCCGGACCGGCTGCGGCTGTTGTTTCCACCGCCCGGCGCGGTGCTGGCGGCCAATCCGGTCGTGCTGCGGGTGGCGGGCGGGCGGCGGCCGATGAACTTCCTGGTCGATGGCGCGCCCATCGAAACCGACCCGGCCAGGCGTGATGCCGGCTGGCAGCCGCCAGGCCCCGGCACCTACCGCATCACTGTGCTGGATGCGGAAGGTGCCGCAGCGGGGGCGACGATCAGGGTGCGCTGAAAA
This sequence comes from Alphaproteobacteria bacterium, assembly GCA_026400775.1. Classification (GTDB taxonomy): domain Bacteria; phylum Pseudomonadota; class Alphaproteobacteria; order Acetobacterales; family Acetobacteraceae; genus Rhodovarius. The sequence continues at coordinate 18,755 of JAPLOK010000201.1, forward strand.
AGCCCGGCGCGAGTGGGCTGCTCGCGCCGGGCCGGGAAGATGCCGGGGCCATTGGCGCCCCGGCGGTGCGGACTCAGCCGCCGGCGGGGCCGCGTTCGCCCGTCGGGCCGGCGGGGCCTTGCGCACCAGGCAGGCCAGCCGGGCCAGCCGGGCCCTGCGCACCGGGCGGACCCATCGGGCCGGCCGGACCAGCCGGACCCATCGAGCCAGCCGGGCCCATCGGACCAGCAGCACCAAGGGCGCCGGCAGCGCCAGCGGCACCGCGCTCGCCCGGAGTGCCGGCAGAGCCAGCCGGGCCTTGCGGGCCAACCGGGCCTTGCGCGCCAGCCGGGCCTTGCGGACCGATCGGGCCTTGGGGGCCCACCGCACCTTGCGGACCCGCCCCCACCAACACCGTGGTCAGCAGCGCCGTGACCAGCGCCACAATGATGGTGCCCATGGCCGGGTTGGCGGACATCCATTTGTTCAAGCCATCCATTCGAATCTCCCAATTCGCGAACGCGGCATTGCACAACGGGCGCGCCGCGTCGGGCAAGCCGGGAATCGGTCCTGGCTATGCGGTTTATGCGGCCTGTGACATTCCCGGCGCAAGCAACGCGGCCAGGCGCACCGCCTGTTCCGCGGTGGGCTCGAGCGCGAGCCGCGTGCGCGCGCTCTCATGTTCGATGATCCGCGCGCGGATGCCTCCCACATCGGCAATGGTGATGCTGCCCGAGGCACCCACCGGCCCAAGTAGCGGCGCAGGCCGCAGGGCCACGCCGTCGGTGCTGACGTCGACCAGCCTGACGGCGTGGCTCTGGCCGCCAAATGCGGCCTGCGCTTCGCCTTGCATCGGCTGCCGCGAGTTTCGGCGGCGATCCACGGCCGCGGATGCCTCACGCACGGCGATCATGATGACGCGCCGCGCAGCCTCCAGCGCCTCGGCGGATTTGTCGGAGAAGCCGCGCATACGTTCGGCGCGCGCAGCACCGGTGCCCGCTTCCTCGCCCAGGCCCGCGACGCGGGTGGCGATCTGGCGCGTACCATCGGCCGCCTGGGCCACCGCCCGCGCGATCTCCTGGGTGGCGGCGCTCTGCTCGGTGATGGCAGCGGCCACCCCGCCCGAGATGCCGCTCAGCCCCTGCACCGTCTCGCGCACCGCGGCGATGGCGGTGACCGCACGCTCCGTGCCCGATTGCACCGCGGCGATCTGCAAGGCGATTTCCTCGGTCGCGCGGGCGGTCTGGCCGGCGAGGTTCTTCACCTCGCTCGCAACCACGGCAAAGCCCTTGCCGGCATCCCCGGCGCGCGCGGATTCGATGGTCGCGTTCAGCGCCAGCAGGTTGGTCCGGCCAGCGATATCGGTGATGAGCTGCGCCACGCCGCCGATGCGTTCCACTGCCTCGGCCAGGCCGCGCATCGTGGTCTCACCATGTTCGGCGTCGGTCGCGGCGGTGCCGGTCAGGCGCGCGGCCTCCTCCATGCGCGCCGAGATCTCCCGCACCGAGGAGGCGAGCTGCGTCGTGGCACTGGCCACCGCATCGGAGGCCGACAGCGCATCGGAGGCAGCATCCCCCGCCTGCTGGCCGGCACCGGCGATCCGGGCGGCGGCATCACCTGCGCCCTCGGCCTCTTGGCGGAGATCATCCATATGGGTCTGGATGGTGGCGAAGCCGTCGCGCGTCTGGGATTCGATGCGCTCGGCCATGGCGCGCAACGCCTCGTCCTGGGCCAGGCGGGCGGCGGTGCGCTCGGCTTCGGCGGCCTCGCGCTGGCGGGCGGCCTCGCGCTGCTGCTCCTGGAACTGCGCCATGGCGCGGGCCAGTTCGCCGATCTCGTCCTGGCGGGC
>JAPLOK010000155.1 GCA_026400775.1 Alphaproteobacteria bacterium
GCAAACCCCAAGCCTCGCCATCCGCACCACCGCGCCGGCGTCATTCGCCAGCCTGCTATCCCGCGCGCCCACAACCATCAGGCGAGCCGCCCCCCGCGCCCGATCCGCGCCCCGCACCACGTGATGAATTTTTCGGGCTAGGGCGTCATGCCCGCTTCGACCAGGCGATTGGGCACGGAGATCGGCGTCAGCACGATCTGGTCGCGTCGCAGCTCCCAGCCCGGCAACCCAGGCGCGGCAAGCCCGCCCAGCAGCGCAGGCTGCTCGGCATCCAGCCCCACAGCCGGGCCAGGAAGCGCATCACGCGGCCTTGGCCGGTCGCGCGGCGAGCTTGCCCAACGCTGACAGCATCTCACGCGCGGCCTTCACGCGCGCGGGCACGTCCATCTCCCGCAGCAAGGCAAGCTTGTGATCAGGGCGCAGCTTCACTACGCCTTTCTGCGCCGCCACCCATTCCACCAGGCGCCCAGGGTCCGCGAAGTTGTTGCGGTGGAAGCCCAGCACCACGCCCTTCGGTCCCGCATCCAGCCGGTCCACGCCGGCCTGCTTGCACAGCCGCTTGATCTGCACGGTGGCCAGAAGGTTCTCCACCTCCGCCGGTACCGGGCCGAAGCGGTCGGCCAGCTCTGCGGCCATCGCCTCGCTCTCGGCGTCATCGGCCAGCGCACCAATGCGCCGGTACAAGCCAAGCCGCACCGGCAGTTCCTGCACATAGTTTTCCGGGATGAGCACGGGCAGGCCGAGGCTGATGTTGGGCAGGAAATCGCCGCCCGAATCACGGCGCGTGCCGGCGCGCAGATCAGCCACCGCATCCTCCAGCATCTGCTGGTAGAGTTCGATGCCGACCTCTCGGATATGGCCCGACTGTTCGTCGCCCAGCAGGTTGCCGGCGCCTCGGATATCCAGGTCGTGGCTGGCCAAAGTGAAGCCGGCGCCGAGATTGTCCAGCGTCTGCATCACCTCCAGCCGCTTCTGCGCGCTGGCAGCGAGCTTCTGCGCGGCGGGCCAGGTCAGATAGGCGTAGCCTCGCTGCTTGCCGCGCCCCACGCGCCCGCGCAGCTGGTACAATTGCGCCAAGCCGAACATGTCCGCGCGATGGATGATCAGCGTGTTCACCGCCGGCATATCCAACCCGCTTTCGACGATGTTGGTCGAAAGCAGGATGTCATGCTTCGCATCACCAAATTCGGTCATGACGCGTTCGAGATCGGTGGCCGAAAGCCTGCCATGCGCTTCGACAATGCGCGCTTCCGGCGCGATCTCGGCCAGGCGTTCGCGCATCTTGGCCATATCCTCGATGCGCGGCACGACACAGAAAATCTGCCCGCCGCGAAACCGTTCGCGCTGCACCGCTTCGCGCAGCACCACCGCATCCCAGGCCATGATGAAGGTGCGCACCGCAAGCCGGTCCACCGGCGGTGTCGCAATGACCGACATCTCGCGCACGCCCGACAACGCCAGTTGCAGCGTGCGCGGAATGGGCGTGGCCGTCAGCGTCAGCACATGCACATCGGCCTTCAGCTGCTTGAGCTTCTCCTTGTGGGCGACGCCGAAATGCTGCTCCTCATCCACCACCACCAGGCCAAGCTCGGCGAATTCAATGCCCTTGGACAGCAGCGCATGCGTGCCGACCACGATGTTGATCGTGCCATCGCGCAGGCCATCGCGCACGGCCGCCGCATCCTTCGCATTCACCATGCGCGAAAGCTGCGCCACC
>JAPLOK010000136.1 GCA_026400775.1 Alphaproteobacteria bacterium
ACTTTGCTTTTGTTGCGCAGGCAAAATCAAGCCGCTAAGAACAACGTGGGTTTAGCGCGCGCGCGTGGCGCCGCCAAGATTGCCATGAATCGGCGTCGATATCGGCGGCACCTTCACCGACCTGGTGATGCTGGACGAACGCGACGGCCGCATCATGAACGGCAAGGTGCTGACCACGCCACATGCGCCGGAACAGGCCGTGCTGGAGGGTGTGCATCGCCTGCTGGCGGAGAATGGCGCCGATGCCGGGCAGGTGCGCCATGTCATCCATGGCACCACGCTGGTCGCCAATGCGCTGATCGAACGCCGCGGCGTGCCGACCGGCCTGATCATGACCGAAGGCTTTTCTGACATCGTCGAGATCGGCACGGAACTGCGCCACGATACCTACAACCTGCACATGGAAGTGCCGGCGCCGTTGGTGCCGCGCCGGCTGCGTTTCGGCGTGGCGGAACGGCTGCTGCCCGATGGCACGGTGCGCGCGGCACTGGACGAAAGCGCCGCGCGCAAGGCCGCCCGCGCGCTGCGCGATGCTGGCGTGCGCGCGGTGGCGGTGTGCTTCCTGCACGCCTTCCTGAACCCCGCCCATGAACGCCGCATGGCCTCGATCTTGGCGGAAGAGGCGCCTGGCGTCGCAGTCTCACTCTCCTCAGACGTTGTGCCGGAAATCGGCGAGTACGAACGTGCCTCCACCACCATCTGCAACGCCTATGTGCTGCCGGTCTTCGAGCGCTACATCGACCGCCTGCGCGCGGGCCTCGACAGCGCGGGCCTGACCGGCCCGCTGATGCTGATGCTCTCCGATGGTGGGCTGGTCAGCGCAGCCGTCGCACGCCGCTTCCCCATACGCTGCGTGCAATCCGGCCCTGCTGGCGGCGTACAGGCGACATCGTTGTTCGGCGCCGCCGCCGCGCGCCCTGATATTCTCTGCTTTGACATGGGCGGCACCACAGCCAAGGCCTGCCTGATCGATGCCTGCGAGCCGCTGCGCAGCCTCGATTTCGAAGTCGCGCGCGTGGACCGCTTCCGCAAGGGCAGCGGCCTGCCGCTCAAGGTGCCGGTGATCGACATGATCGAGATCGGCGCGGGCGGCGGTTCGATCGCGCGCGTGGACCATCTGGGGCTGATCCGCGTAGGCCCCGAAAGCGCGTCATCCGATCCGGGCCCGGCCTGCTACGGGCTGGGCGGCACGCGCCCCACTGTGACGGATGCGGATCTGCTGCTGGGCTATCTCGCGCCCGGCAATTTTCTGGGTGGCGAGATGGCGCTTGATGTCGCCGCCGCCGAAGCCGCCATCACGACGCATCTGGCCGAACCGCTGGGCGTCTCGCCCATCGCCGCAGCCTGGGCGTTACATGACAGCGTGAACACCGCCATGGCCCAGGCCGCCGGCATCCATGCGCTGGAAAAGGCACGCCGCGCCGATGCCTATGCGATGGTGCCTATCGGCGGTGCCGGGCCGGTGCATGCATGCCAGATCGCGCGCAAGCTGGGCGCGCGCGAACTGGTCGTACCGGCTGGCGCGGGCGTGGCCTCGGCCGTGGGTTTCCTGGCCTCGCCCATCGCCTTCGCCTTCGTGCAGGGCTGGGTCGCGCCGTTGGCCACGCTGGATCTGCAAGCGCTGCGCGCGCGCATCGCGACGATGGAAGCCGAAGGCCGGCAACTGGTCGCCGAGGCTGGCGTCACGGCACCCAGCACGCGCATCATCGGTGCGCTGCGCTATGCCGGGCAGGGGTTCCAAGTCGAAGCGGACATCGCGGCTGATGCCGACCCCGCCAGCATACGCGCTGCCTTCGAAGCCGCCTATTTGCGCCAATACGGCCGCACCGAACCTGCTCTACCGGTCGAATGCGTCTCCTGGCAGGTCATCGTCTCCGGGCCGAAACCCACGGTCGCGCTCACGCCGCGCGCGGCCGGCGGCACATCGCGAAGGGGCAGCCGCCGCGCCTGGTTCGACGGCGCCTGGCACGACACCCCGGTTCATGACCGTGCCGCGCTTGCCGCGGGTGACAGCATCACCGGCCCCGCGCTAATCGAAGAGCGCGAATCCACCCTGGTGCTGCCGCCCTGGGCCAGTGCCGTGTGCGACGCCGCCGGCAACCTGATCGTGACGCTTGCGCCGGTGGCCTGATCGCTTTCAGATGCAGCCATGATCACACGCCGCATCGCCCTGCCCCTGCTTGCCGCACCCGCCCTGGCCCGCGCCCAAGGGTGGGCTCCGACGCGCCAGGTCACGCTGGTCGTGCCCTTCGCGCCGGGCGGTCCGAACGACATCGTGGCGCGGTTGGTGGCGCCGCATCTGCAGCAGGCTCTCGGCCAGAATGTCGTGGTGGACAACCGGCCAGGTGCGACCGGCGCGATCGGCGCGCGCTTCGTGGCCGCCGCCCCGCCCGATGGCCACACCATGCTGGTCGCGGCCAGCGGCACGCTGACCATCAACCCCGTCGTGATGCGTGCACCAGGCTACGACGCCGAGCGCGATTTCGCGCCCGTCACGCTGGCGATGATCGTGCCCAACATGCTGGTTGTGCATCCCGGCGTGCCGGCGCGCAATGTGGCGGAAACGGTGGAATGGCTGCGCCGGGAAGGCGGGCGCGCCGCGTTTTCGTCGGGCGGCGTCGGCAGCACCGAACAGCTCGGCATGGAGCTGTTCCTGCGCCGCACCGGCACACAGGCGACGCATATCCCCTTCCCCGGAGGGGCGCCTGCGATGCAGGCCATGGTGCAGGGCACCGTGCAGGCCTCGATCCTGAATGCGGCAACTGTCGCGCCGCAGGTGCAGTCGGGCGCGCTGCGTGCCATCGCCATCACCGGACCCACGCGCTTTGCCGCGCTGCCCGATGTTCCGACCATGATGGAGGCCGGGCTGCCGGAGGTGATCAGCGCATCCTGGTCGGCCTTCGTGGCGCCCGCCGGCACGCCTGCGGCGGCGGTGGAACGCCTGCATGCCGTTGTCACGGCCGCGCTGCGCCAGGCGGATGTGACCCAGCGCCTGACGCAGGCAGGCTTCACCATCGAGGCCAGCACACCCGCGGAACTGGCGCGCGTTATCAGCGCCGATATCGCCCGCTGGCGGCAGGTGGTGCGCGAGGCGAATATCGAGGTGAACTGACCGGCCTTTCGGGCCTTCGTCTGCGCGGCAGATCGTGACATGGAGCGCTGCCCACAGCAGCGCTATCGCCTGGGCGCGGTGCTCGCCGGTTCCTGCCCAAGCCCGAACAATCCGCGCAGGAAACCTGGCGTCAAGGTCGATAGCGGGTTGACGCTCACCTGCGGGTCGGCCGCCGGCCCCTGCGCGCGGAAGCTGGTGGCAAAGACACCGCCGCCAGGCTCCGGGCTGAACAGCCTGCCCAGCAGCGGCACATTGCCCAGCATCTGGTTGAACAGATAGGCGGGCACAATCGTGCCCTCGATATCGAGCACCTGCGGTTCGCGCAAAATCCGCCCGCGCGCGGTGATGCCCAGGCTCGGAGAGAAGGCGCGCCAGTCATTCAGCGTGAGCACATCCGGCGTCAGGTTGAAGGGCGCTGTCATCCGCGCGAAGGCCAGGCCCGAGCCGCCTTGCAGCGCATCCAGCAGGCCCACCAGCGTCATCGCCTGCAACACCTTGCCTATGGCGGGCGCGCCGCGGATCACGAAGTTCTCCAGCTCGGCGGTGCCGGTCAGCGCCGTGCCCGGTGTGTTGGAATCCCAGCCGCCCTGGACCGACAGACGCCCACCCTCCACCGAATCCAACCCATCGAAGGCGCGGATCAGCGCACCGCCATTCTCGGCGGTCAGGCGCAGGGAACGGCCCTCCGCGCGCGGCGCGATCGCCAGGTCAAAGGCACCGCCCTGCGCCGCCGTGCGGCCACGCAGGGAGGCCTGGCGCAGCACCCCCTGTGCATCCAGAACGCCGCGCGCCTGGATGCCGAAAATCTCCCGCCGTTCGCCCATGGAGACACGGTCGAAACGCGCCTCCACCACCACAGGCGGGCTGCGGCCGTGCTCGGCTTGCACCTCGCGCTGACGGCCGCCGGCGGCATGCGGGCCGGCGCCGAAGATCGGGCGCAGATCCAGGAACGGCCCGCGCAACGCCACCTGCCAGGGCGCGCCATCGCGTTCGGGCGCGCGCACATCGCCCATGAAGCGGCTGCCACCGAACAGGCTCTCGGTGATCTCGATGCGCGGGAAGCGCGGCCCCACCGCGGTGGTACGGCCGCGCAGCGACAGTTCGAGCGCGTCAAGCCGCGCATTCTCGATCGCCAGCACCTGGTCGCCCTGCAGGCGCAGCATCGCCTCCGCGCGCGCGGGGCTGCCCACCGGCTTCGCCCAGCGTGCCGCCGGCACGGAGAGCGAAGCGGGTGCCAGGTCCATGCGCAACGCCACCTGGCCCTGGCCATTGCGGCGGCGCTCGCTGCGCGCCTCGATCGCAACGCTGCCGCCCAGCACATCGCCCAGGTCGAAGCCCAAGGCCGCGAGCTGCGTGGCGGTGGGGGTCGCGGTGATGATCTCGCGCGCGATGATCGCCGTGGGCGGGCCCTGGCGTAGATCCATCTCGACATTCAGCCGCACCGCCGCACCCACCATCTGCGCGGTGCCGTTTACACGCAGGCGCTCGGGGTCCACCGACAGCTCCGCATCGCCTCGCTCCAGGTCGCGGCCCAGCAGCGCGCGTTGCAGGCGGAAGCCGCGCAGGCGCGATTCGGCGCGCAGCGCAATCGCCTCGGCCGGCAGCTCGTTCAGCAGCGGAAAGGCCAGGTTCAGCCGCGTCGTGTGCGTGCCTTCACTGACCTGGATCTCCAGCGGGCGCCGCTCGAACAGACGCAGCCGCGGGTGCCGCAGCAGGGTCAATGTCTCGGGCAGGGAGCCTTGGGTGTTGATCACCATCTCGGTGCGCTGCTGCACCTCATTGAGGCCGGTGAAGCGCAGGATGGAAGGCGTGATCTCCAACCCGCCAAGCGTGCCGTCGGGGCGGGCCTGGCGGCCACGCTCGGCCATGAGCGTAATGGCGTCCAGTGCGAATTCAGCGCGCCCGCCCACGCCCAGCACGGGCGGCACCGGCGCCAGCCAATGCACCGTAGCGCCCTCCACCCACGCCTCGCCGGACAGCGCGGTCAGCGCGCCGCCTGCAAAAGTAAAGCGCCAGGCGCCGTCACGGATGGTGCCGGCGGTGATGTTGCTGGTGACCCAGTCACGCGCGCCGGGTGCCAGCGGCGCCGGCCAGAAAGCGGCCAGATCGGGGAATTCGACTCGATCCAGCCGCAGATCGAGATGACCGGTGGCGGGCTGCGACAAACCCCAATCGCCGCTGGCCACGATCTGCGTCGGCGCCACGCCCGGCCGCGGCGCTGGCAGGCGCAGCATGCCGCGTGTCAGCCGCAAGCGGTCCGACGTGGCGGTGATCTCGAGCAGCGCCTCCTCGGCCGCGATGCCGGCGAAGCGCGGCTGCAGCAGCGGCAGCCGGGCCTGGGCGCTGCTCAGCCGGAAGGCATCGGCGCGCCATTCCCCGGCAAGCGACAGGCGGCCATTGCGCAGCATGCCACCGCCGAGCACGGCCAGCGCCCACGTGCGCGCCTCCGGCTCCATGCCGGCTGGCCACAGCGCGCCCAACCGCTCCAGCTCCAGCAGCGGCAGGTCGATCGCGGCCTCGCCGCGCCAGGCAGTGCCGTCACGTTGGGCACGGCCGCGCGCACTGAGCGCGAAACCGCCCAGGACATCGCCCAGCACCAGCTGCGCCTGGCTCAGTTCCACCGCGTCATGGTCGATGGCCAGGCTGAATTCGGCCCGCTGGAAGGGGATGGCGCCGCCATCCAGCCGCCAGGAACCCGCGCCACTGGCCACGCGCAGCCGCCCCGCATGCGGCAGCAGCCCGCGATCCAGTTCGAGTTCCACCGCCAGATCTACCAAGGTCTCGAGCCGTGCCAGCGGCAGCAGCCGCGCATCGGCAAGGCCGAGCAGGCCGGGCGGCAGATCCCGCAGCGCCAGGCTGAGCCCCACCGGCTCGCCCGGGCCTTGGCCGAGACCCGCAATGGACACGCGCATCTCCTCGCCCTGCAATTGCAGCATGGCCTGGCCGCGCGCGGACAGCCCGCCCTGGCGGCCGCGAGCGGCGGTCAGCTCGATCTGGGTCAGGCGCAGCGCCGGCCGCCCTGCACTGCCCGGGACATCCACCTCTCCGCGCTGGATGGACAGGGCGGCCAGTGCCATGTGCCGGCCCATTTCATCGGGGGGTGCGAACCAGGCGCTGACCGCGGTGGCATCGGTCGGCGCATCCCCCAGGCCGATGCCCAGCGTGGCGCGCGGGCCGATCAGTTCCAGGCGCCTTGGTGCCAGTTCACCGCGCAGCAGCGCCGTGGCCGAGAGATGCAGCACCGCAGCCTCGGCCATCATATCGAGGCCCGGCGCCCGCATTGCGATGCCATCCAGCCGGATCGTCGGCAGCGCCGAGGGACCCTGCATCCAGCCATCCCAGGACAGGCTGGCGCCGGCGGCGCGCAGTTGCACCCCTCCATCAAGGCGCAAGCCGCGATCCAGCATGGGGTTCAGCCAGGCCAGTTCCAGCGGCCCTTGCGCCAGGCGCCAGGCCAACGCGCCGGTGCAGATGCCCAGCAGCAGCGCCAGCGCCAGCATCGCCCGCAACGCCGCGCGCAGCGACCGCCGCCAGGGCGGTGCCGGACGCTTGGCGGCGCTGGCTTGACCTCTCATGCCACTTGGTTCCCATCCTGGCCGATGCTTCGCAACCCTTCACTCCCACCAGCCCATGATTCCACGGCCGTCGCAATGCTGCTGGCGCGTCTGGCCGAGGGCGATGAGACCGCCCAGGCCCTGGCCCAGGACAGCGCCGCACGCCCCTTTATCGCGGCGCTGGCCGGCCACAGCCCCTACCTCGCGGAGTTGATCGGCCGCGAGCCGGCGACATTGCGCTTGGTGCTGGAGCGCGGCGCCGAGCAGGCCTTCCAGGCCGTGCTCGCGCCGCTGCCAGGCCCAGGCGCCGACATGCCGCGCAGCGCCCTGGCTGCGCTGCTGCGTCAGGTGAAACGCCGCGCGGCGCTGGTGGTTGCCGCGGCCGATATCGGCGGGCTGTGGGAGCTACCGCAAGTGACCGGCGCGCTGACGCGGCTGGCCGAGGCGACGCTCAACGCCGCCTGCCGGCATCTGCTGGCCGATGCGGTAGCGCGCGGCGAGTTGCGCCGCGTGGCCGCGCGCGGCGCCAAGGCCTGCGGGCTGATCGTGCTGGGCATGGGCAAGCTCGGCGCGCGGGAGTTGAACTACTCCTCCGACATCGACCTGATCCTGATG
>JAPLOK010000332.1 GCA_026400775.1 Alphaproteobacteria bacterium
CATCGGCGTGCTGATGATCATGATCCTGGGCCCGATCGCGGCGATGCTGGTGCAGATGGCGATCAGCCGCGCGCGGGAATTCGAGGCCGACCGCGAAGGGGCCGAGATCTGCGGCGACCCCACCTGGCTGGCTAGCGGGCTGCAGAAGCTGGAAGGCTACAAGCACAGCACGCTGAACGAGAATGCCGAGGCCAATCCGGCCACCGCGCATATGTTCATCATCAATCCGCTGCAGGGTTTTTCACCCCGCAACCTGTTTGCCACACACCCGCCGACGGAGCAGCGCGTGGCGCGGCTGATGCAGATGCGGCCGACCGGCGGTGTGTATCTGGATGCGCCGGCGCAGCCCCCTGGCGGCAGCCCCTGGGCGAAGCCGGCACCGGTCTCGCCCTGGTCGCAGCCGGGCGCGCGGAACCCCTGGGCGTGAGCGAGATGCACGGACCGCTCCACGCCTGTGCGCCGACCGACTGATGGCCAAGGACAAGACCCGCTTCGTCTGCCAGGCCTGCGGCGCCATCCATCCGAAATGGCAGGGCCGCTGCGATGGTTGCGGTGAATGGAACACGCTGACCGAGGAAGCGCCGCTGGCCCGCGGCCCCGGCCCCGCCGCCAAGGCGGGAGCGGGTCGGCGCATCGAGTTCGTGGACCTGATCGGCACCTCCGCGCCGCCCGCGCGCAGCCGCACCGGCATCGCGGAATTCGACCGCGCGCTGGGCGGCGGCTTCGTCGCGGGTTCGGCGGTGCTGGTGGGTGGTGACCCGGGCATCGGCAAATCCACCATCTTGTTGCAGGCGGCCTCGCGCATCGCGGCCAATGGGCAGCGAGCGCTGTATATTTCGGGCGAGGAAGCGGTAGCGCAGGTGCGCATGCGCGCGCGCAGGCTCGGGCTGGAAGGCGCGCCGCTGGCGCTGGCCAGCGCGACCGCGCTGCGCGACATCATCGCCACACTGGAAGCCGAGCGCGGCGCGGCGCTGGTGGTGATCGATTCCATTCAGACCATGTGGCTGGACGCGCTGGATTCCGCGCCCGGCACGGTGGCGCAGGTGCGCGCCTGCGCGGCGGAACTGATCCGCGTCGCGAAGGCCGCCGAATTCGCGCTGGTGCTGGTCGGGCACGTCACCAAGGAAGGCCAGCTCGCAGGCCCGCGCGTGCTGGAGCACATGGTCGATGCCACGCTGTATTTCGAGGGCGATCGCGGCCACCAGTTCCGCATCCTGCGCGCGACCAAGAACCGCTTCGGCGCCACCGATGAGATCGGCGTCTTCGAGATGACCGAGGAAGGGCTGGTCGAAGTGCCCAATCCTTCCGCGCTGTTCCTGGCCGAACGGCGGGGCAATATTTCGGGCAGTGCGGTGTTCGCCGGCATCGAGGGCACAAGGCCCGTGCTGGTGGAGGTGCAGGCGCTGCTATCGCCCACTAATGGCGGCAGCCCACGGCGCCAGGTGGTGGGCTGGGACAGCGGCCGGCTGTCGATGCTGCTGGCGGTGCTGGATGCGCGCTGCGGGGTGAATATCGGGCAGAATGACGTGTATCTGAACATCGCAGGCGGCCTGCGCATCAACGAACCGGCGGCGGACTTGGCGGTGGCGGCCGCACTGGTGAGTGCGGCGACGGACCAGCCCACGGACTCGGATCGTGTGTATTTCGGAGAAGTCGGGTTGTCGGGCGAGGTGCGGCAGGTGGCGCAGCCTGATCAGCGCCTACGGGAGGCTGCGAAGCTTGGCTTTGCCGCCGCCACCGCGCCGCGCCGCGCCGGGCGCAGCGCGCGCGTGCCCGCGCCCGAGGGCATTTCGCTGGCCGAGATCGGCCATCTCTCCGACCTGGTGTCGCGGTTCAAGCCGGGCAAGAAAACGGCTTGATCCGCAAGCGCTGAGGCGCGACGCTTGGGCTATGGAAATCCCTGTCCTCGACCTTGGCCCGCTGCGTGCGGGCGAACCCGGCGCGCTGGAGCGCCTCGGCACCGAATTGCGCGAGGCCTTCACCGAAGTGGGCTTCTACTTCGTGCGCAACCACGGCATTTCACAGGCGCTGCTGGACGCCACCTTTGCCGAGGCGGAGCGCTTCCACGCGCGGGCGCTCGACGAAAAACTCGCCCTGAAGATCAACGAGCACAATATCGGCTACATGCCGATGCGCGGCGCCACCACACGCGTGAATGCGGTAGGCGCTGTGGCGTTGCCGAATGCGAATGAGGCCGTGTTCTTCAAGCGCGACCTGCCGGCCGACCACCCCGATGTGCTCGCGGGCAAGCGCTTCCGCGGCGTGAACCAATGGCCCGAACTGCCCGGCTTCCGTGATGCCATTCTGCGCGCGATGGCGGGTTTCGAAGGCCTCGGCCTGTCGCTGCTGCCGATCTATGCGCGCGCGCTCGACCGGCCGGCGGAATTCTTCGCGCCCTTCTTCCGCGAACCCATGTTCACGCTCCGCATGTCGCACTACCCGCCCTGCGAACCCACCGCGCCGGAGAACGAGTTCGGCATCGCGCCGCACATGGACACCTCCTTCATGACGATCCTGGCGCAGAACCGCATTCCCGGCCTGTCGCTGATGCTGCCCGATGGCCGCTGGATCGACGCGCCGGCGCCGGAGGGCGCGCTGCTGATCAATGGTGGCATGCTGCTGCGCCGCTGGACGGGGCATCGGTGGCTCGCCACGCCGCACCGCGTCATCAACCGCTCGGGGCGCGAGCGCTACGCGATTCCGTTCTTCATGGATGCGAGCTATGGCGCGGTGATGGCGCCGCTGGCGGGCGATGAGGAACCGATCACCTATCCGGATTTCATGACCGGCTATCAGCGCGCGAATTTCCACCATGCGGCGGAGAAGCCGGTGCAGTTGCAGGGGGCGTGACGCGCACGATCCGCTGAGGCGGCACGCCGATACGGTGAATCATCCGCGCAAGGCGTTCACCACGGCCAGGACGCCGGCCCCTCATGCGTGACGGCGCCGCCTGGCGCCTGACCCACCAGCTTGGCGTATTTCGCGAGCAGCCCCGCGCGATGCTTCGGCGCCGGCACCACCCAATTGGCGCGCCGCGCGGCCAGTTCCGCCTCATCCACCAGCACATCCATGCGCGCGGCCTTGCAGTCGATCCGCACCCGATCGCCGTCGCGCAGCAATGCCAGCGGGCCACCAATCGCGGCTTCGGGCGCGACATAGCCCACACACATGCCCCGCGTGGCGCCGCTGAAACGGCCATCGGTGACCAGCGCCACCTGTTCACCCATGCCCTGCCCATAGATCAGCGCGGTGACGCCCAGCATCTCGCGCATGCCCGGCCCGCCGACCGGGCCTTCGCCGCGGATTACCAGCACCTGGCCGGCCGTATAGTCACGCGCACGGATGGCGGCGACGCAGGCGTCCTCGCCCTCGAAGACGCGCGCCACGCCTTCGAAGACCAGCGACTTCAGGCCAGCCACCTTGATGACCGCGCCATCGGGACAAAGGTTGCCGCGCAGGATCGCGACACCGCCATCCGGCGCGATCGGCGTCGCAGGCGAACGCACCACTTCGCCATCCGGCGACGCCGCATCGGCATAGGATTCGCCCATGGTCTTGCCGGTGATGCACAGCGCCTCGCCATGCATGTGCCCGGCCTCGATCAGCGCGCGGATGATGACGGCCGCGCCACCGGCTTCGTATACATCCTTCGCGGTGAAGCGCCCGCCCGGGCGCAGGTCGCCAATCAGCGGCGTGCGCGCGAAGACCCGCGCGCAATCCTCCATGGTGAAGCGGATGCCGGCCTCGTTCGCGATCGCGGGCAGGTGCAGCGCGGCATTGGTGGAACCGCCGGTGGCGGCGACGATGGCGGCTGCGTTTTCCAGCGCCCGCACAGTGACGATGTCACGCGGACGCGGCCCGCCATCGCGCAGCATCTGCGTTAGTCGCACTGCCGCATGTTGGGCGATGGCGGCGCGCTGCGAATAGACGCCCGGCACCATCGATGAATTGGGCGGCGACAACCCCAAAGCCTCGCCCACCATCGCCATCGTGTTGGCAGTGAACTGCCCGCCACAGGCGCCAACTGTAGGCAGGCAGGCATGTTCGATGGCGCGCGCGGTGGCGGCATCCATGGTGCCGGCCATCAGGCCGCCCACGGCTTCGTAGCTGTCCAGGATGGTCAGGTCGCGCCCCTGGAAGCGCCCCGGAAGCGCGCTGCCGCCATACAGGAAAATCGCTGGCACATTCACCCGCAGCATGCCCATGATCACGCCCGGCAGCGTCTTGTCGCAGCCGCCGAAACCCAGCAGGGCGTCATAGGCTAGGCCCTGCATCGTGGCCTCGATCGTGTCCGCCACCAATTCGCGGGAGACGAGGGAGAACTTCATCCCCTCATGGTTCATCGACAGACCGTCGGAGACGGTGGGCGCGGTGAATTCGCGCGGCACGCCGCCGCCTTCAGCGACACCCAGCCGCGCGGCATCCACCTGGAATGCGTGTGTCTGGTTGCAAGGCGTCTGGTCACCCTTGAAGGACACGATCCCGACCATGGGCTTGGCCAGGTCTTCCTCGGACAGCCCCATGGCGCGCCAGAAGGCGCGGTGCGAGGCGCGGTCCAATCCGTCGATGGTGATGCGGGAGCGGTGCGGCATGCGCGAAGCTTCGCGCGCGCAAACCCGCTTGGAAAGAGCGCGCGGCACGGCCATGCTGTACAGATGATGCACCGACGCAGCCTGGCGGCACTGGCCGCCCTCCCCTTCACCGCCCGCGCGCAATCCTTCCCGGACCGCCCGATGCGCATGGTGCTGGCCTATGGCGCGGGCGGCCCTTCCGACACGGTGGCGCGCCTGATGGCGCGGCACATGTCGGCCGATCTCGGCCAGACCATGGTGGTGGACAACAGGCCCGGCGCGGGTGGGCAGTTGGCCACCGAACAGGTCACGCGCGCGGCCGGTGACGGGCACACGCTGCTGATGGTCGACAACGGCATGGTGATCTATGCGCCCGCCCTGTTCGCTCGCCTGCCCTTCGATCCCGACACGGACCTCTCCGGCATCGGCATGATCGCGCGCTTCCCGCTGATGCTGATCGTGCGCGCGGATAGCCCGTGGCGAGACTTCGCAGGCTTCGTCGCGGCCGCGCGCACCCGCCCGCCCACCTTCGGCAGTGGTGGTGTAGCCAGCCCGCATCACCTCGGCATGGAATTGCTGCGCCGCGCTGCCGGGTTCGAGGCGACGCATGTACCCTATCGCAACTCGCCTGCCGCCATCCAGGACATGATGGCAGGCGCTGTGGACGCCATGCTGGCCGACAGCGCGACCGCCACACTGGCCATGCGCAACAGCCAGGCGCGCGCGCTGATGGTGATGGCCGAAAGCCGCGTGTCGCTCGCCCCCGATGCGCCGACCACGCGCGAACTCGGCCTGCCAGATGCGCTGGCCGATGCCTGGATGGCGCTGTCCACCCATGCCGGCACGCCGACGCCGGCGGTGGCGCGGTTGAACACCGCACTGGGCCGCGCATTGGCGCAGGATGAGGTACAGACGGTGCTGCGCAACACCAACGCGCAGCCGGCACCCGGCGATGCCGCCGCGTTCAACGCCGTGGTGCGCGCCGAGAGCGCACGTTGGCGGCCCTTGATCCGCGAGCTCGGCATCCGGCTGGAGGGCTGAGACGCATGCTCCGCGCGGCCCTGGGCGCCGATCACTACCGCATCATCCGCCCGTGGGGCGAGCTGCGCGGCACCGGATTGGTGTCCGATGTCGCGGCGATGCCGAATGGCGATGTGCTGGTACTGCAACGCCATGATGCGCTGGCCGATGCGCCGTTGCCCGCTGTGATCCGCCTCGGCTCGGATGGCGCCTACAAGGGCGCCTCCAGCGATGATGCCATCTGGGACGGGCACAAGATGTCGGTCGATCAGCAAGGCCGCGTCTATCTGCTGGATCGCGATGCGCATCAGCTCGTTGTCTATGACGACCAGCTCAGGGTCACGCACCGCATCGGCACGTTGCACGGCCCAGCGGCACCCTTCAACAGCCCCTGCGACGCGACCTGGTGCCCGGTCACGCAGCGCATCCTGGTGGCGGATGGCTATGCCGCGGCTCTCATTCACGCAATTGATGCGAATGGCATGGTGACACCGCTCTGCGGTGCGGCCGGAACAGGGCCAGGTCAGTTCATCACGCCGCACGCCATCCGCACGCTGGATGACGGGCGCATCGTGGTGGCAGATCGCGACAATTCGCGGATACAGATCTTCACGCCTGGCGGGCAGTGGCTGCACAGCATCACTGACCTGCACAAGCCCATGGCGCTGGCGATCCGCAGCAACGAGATCTACGTGACCGACCAGGTGCCGAGGCTGTCACGCTTCAGCGCGGATGGCCGGCTGTTGGGTCGAACCCGGGCTGTGCTGAATGGCGCGCATGGCATGTGCATCCTGGCCAATGGCGACATCCTGCTCTCGGAAATCGCGCCGCGGCGGCTGACGCGGCTGGTGCTGGAAGGCGCTTGAATCCGAGGCTGGCAATCGCGCTGCCGCTGCTGCTGGGCGGCGCTGTTTGGCTGACCCGTGATTTCGGCGCGCGGCAGGCGGCGCTGTGGCTGATCGGGGCGGCGCTGGGGGTTGCGCTGCTGCATGCGCGCTTTGGCTTCACCGCCGCCTATCGGCGCCTGCTGCTGGAGCGGCGCGGCGTGGGGGTGCGCGCCCAATTGTTGTTGATCGGCCTGTGCGTATTGGCCTTCCAGCCCATGCTGGCCGCCGATGCGGGCATGCGCGGCTTCGTGTTTCCAGTGGGCATGGCGCTGTTGCTCGGTGCCTTCCTGTTCGGCCTGGGCATGCAGTTGGGCGGGGGCTGTGGCTCGGGCACGCTCTATGCCGTGGGCGGCGGCGTGCCGCGCATGGGGCTGACGCTGCTGGCCTTCATCGCGGGCGCAACACTGGCCGCCTGGCAATCCGAGTTGTGGTCAGGCTGGCCGGCGCTGGCGCCCGTCAGCCTGCCTTGGGCATTACCGGGCAGCTTGACAGTGTTGGGAATTGCATGGTGGGCCAGCGTGGCTTGGGAGAAATCACAACACATCAATGTGCAATCAATCCCCTGGCGGGGTGGGCATGCCTGGCGTGGTCCATGGCCCTTGGGCTGGGGCGCCGTGGCTTTGGCGGGGTTGTCGGTACTGACCTTATGGGTGGCTGGCCGACCCTGGGCCATTACCGCTGCCTTTCCGCTCTGGGGCTCGCATGCGGTGGCGACGCTGGGCTGGGATGACCCGAGCTTCTGGCCCTTCTGGGAGGACCCGACACGGGTGGCAGCCTGGCTGCGTCCGCTGATGGCGGACCGAATTACCGTGATGGATCTGGGACTTATTCTGGGTGCGATGGCCGCTTCGGGCTTGGCTGGCCCGGCCACCTGGCGCTGGCCGCGCGGGGGGGAGGTGCTGGCCTCCATCCTGGGCGGCCTGTTGCTGGGGCTCGGCGCGGTATTGGCGACCGGCTGCAATATCAGCGCCTTCCTGGGCGGCGTCGCCTCGGGCAGCCTGCATGGCTGGATCTGGATCATACCGGCGCTTTTCGGCAACTGGCTGGGGGCATGGCTGCGGCCGGTGTTCCGATTGGATTGAGATAGCCAGCCGCCAATGGTGTATTGAACAGTTTAAGATTGTTGTTTATATCACGCTCATGCCCAATACCACATATCGACGCGGGTTTCTCGCCGGCGCCCTCGCCCTGACCGTCACGCCATGGTCCGCTTTGGCGCAGGATGACGCCCTGGCCAGCGCGATCCGCGCCGCTATCGGCGATGCGCCGGTGCAGGATGGCGGCATCACCCTGCGCGCTCGTGGACAGTCCGCAGACCGCTGAGCGGCACGTCACGGCCATCCATGTGCTGGCCAGCCGCAACCCAACGCCCGGCGTGGCCGATTTCCGCCTGACGCCGCTGCTCGCCCGCGCCGAGGTGCAGACCCGCATCCGCCTGGCCGAGGAGCAGCGCATCATCGTGCTGGCGCGGTTCAATGACGGCACGGTGCGCCGCGCCAGCGCCGATCTGCGCGTCACCACAGGGGGCTGCCTGACATGACCACGCTGAATGCTCCGCGCGTGCGGATCCCCCGCCAGGTCCGCGCCGGCGAGGTTTTCGAGGTTCGCACGCTGATCGAACACGCGATGGAAACCGGCCTGCGACAGGAAGCCGGGCGGACCATTCCGCGCGACATCCTGACGCGCATGGCGGTGCGGGTGAATGGCGAGGTCGCGCTGGACGCTGCGCTGCACAACGGGACGGCGGCCAACCCGTTCCATGTCTTCTTCCTGAAGCTTGATCGCAGCAGCGACATCGAATTCATCTGGACGGATGAACGCGGGCGCGAGGCGCGGCACAGCGCCCGGGTGATCGTTGCATAGGGCCTCGCGCCATCGGCATGATAGCCGTGCGCCGAGGCCGCCCAGTGATTGGCCAGAGCCGGCCTGAGAAAACCGCCCTCAGACGTATTCGATCAACGGCCCCGGCAGCCCCGCCACTTCGCGAATGATCTTGCGACGAACCGCGGGTTCGAAAGCCTCGAAGCCGTCGGCCGCCATGACGAAGGCGCCAGGCCCGCCGATCACCCTTTCGCGGTAGTATTCATCCAGCGGTTGCTGCGACATCAACCCGCCGGGCGGCGGCGTACGGTCCAGCACGGCCAACCCGTTCAGGATGATCCCCTGCTCCACCGCCGCCTGGCGCGCCAATGCCAGGTCACGGCCGGAGTTGTTGATGCCATCGCCCGAGATATCCACGACACGGCGCGTACCCTCGAATGTCTGGCCGAACAGACGGCCGGCGAAATCGATCGCGCCGGAGATCGAGGTATAGAGATGCGTCCGCCGCGGGGCCTTGTCGATCATGGCGGCGAATTGCTGGCACTCGGCCAGGCTGGCCATGCGCGTCCAGGGAACAAGATGTTCCTGGATGTTCCAGTCGGACCATGTGAACAGCGTGACGCCGACCGCGCCGATCGGGCCGCCGGCAAAGCTCTCGGCCAGGCGCGGATCGCGGAAGGCATTGGCATAGCCGCGGAACTGTAGCTCCATCTCCTCAGCATCGACGGAGCGTGAGACATCGACGGCCAGGACCAATTCGACATCGACGGGATCCAGGGACGAACTTGCCGCCCGCCCGGAATTGAACGGTGCGGCCAGCCCGGCGGCACTGGCCAGGAATAAACGACGACGCATGCGAGCCCCCATTCTGTGGTGCGCGCCCAGCGTTCCCCTGTAGACCGTCAGGACTGGTTTTCGTGCCGCGGCTCACGCGCCAGCGGTGCTGCCCTGTCAGACTGGAATCGGATATAATCCATTTCTGATTCGAAACAAGGGTTTTTTGTGCGCTGCGATACTCACGTCGTATCACCTGACCCAATCGCCACTGGATTTAGCCATGTCCTCTTCGACACCGATTGCCGATTCGATCACGCTGCAGCTGCGCACGCTGGAAGCCGAGCATCGCATGATGAAGGACACGCTGGCCGCGATGCGCAGCGCCGGCCAAGACGCGACGCGCCTGCATGATCTGACCGCCGAAAATGAACGGCTGCGCGCCGAAAACGCCGCGCTGCGCCGCCATGCGCATTACGAAGACTGGTTCGAAAAGCATTTCGGCGTGCGCGTGCCCACCCCCAACACCTGGCCCTTCACGACCTGGACCAGCGACACGCCCTGGGGCGTCAAGGCCTGCTACGGCCTGCAGGATGCCGAGATCCTCTTCGCCGAGCACCTGCTGGAAAAGCTCGAAGCCGATGGTGTTCAGGGCGCGGTCGTCGAATTCGGCACCTATTACGGCCATTGGCTCCAAGTGCTGGCCGGCATCCTGGAGAACCGCGGTTGGCGGCGCGAGATGTGGGGCTTCGACAGCTTCGAGGGGCTGCCGGCGCCGCAACAAGGGCTCGACCCCAGCGTCTGGCATGAAGGCCAATACGCGGCCCCCTTCGATGAGGTGATGGCGCGGCTGGAAGTGGCCCGCCGCCCGTGGCTGCGCCTGGTGAAGGGCTGGTTCAACGCAACGCTGATGGCCGAACCTGCGACCGGAATCGGCCCCATCGCCTATGCCCGCATCGATGGTGACCTCTATGCCAGTTGCGTCGACTGTCTGGCTTTCCTGACCCCGCGCCTGGTGCAGGGAGCGCTCCTGGTCTTCGATGACTGGCAATTCGACCCCCGCGTCGGCGAGCCGCGCGCCTTCGAGGAATGGATGGCCGCCAATCCCGGATGGAAATTCGAGTATCTCGGCATGAATCTTTGGGCGCATCTCTACCTGCGCGTGTCGGAACGCCCATGAACACACGCTTCCGCTCAACGAAAAACTCAGGCAAATGACACAGCGGTGGGGATCGCCGCATCGTGGGCGATGGTTCCGCACCAGGACATTTGGGTTGCTGGTCTGCCGGGCCTGACAGTTGCGGCAGGCCGGCGCCGCCCGAATTTGCCGCTGGAAGCGAGAGGCCTATGCAGCGTGAAATTGCGAATGTCGCAGCGCATTGTGCCTTGCAGGGCTTTCGCTACATGGCGTTTCCGCCTCTGAGCTTCGAACCGGCGCCGCCGTCCCAGCCTGCCGCGCTGCAGGTCGAAGCACTGCCGTCCATCGCCGTGCGGGATCCGGTCGCCGAACCACTCCCGCAGGCAGCAGCCGCGCGCCCGCTGCGCAGTATTGCCCTGCTGGACGATGTTGCGCACAGGGCAGCATCGGCGGCGCCAAGACCGATGCGCGACAGCAAGGCCTTACGGCCACAGCAAGAGCACGACCCGGACCAGAAGCGCAGCAAGGCGGCCATGCGCCCCGCCCTGAGTGCCGCCCCCCCGCGGGCAGAACGCGCGCCCCCACCCGCGCGCGCCGAGCGCGAAGCCCCACCCGCGCGCGCCGAGCGCGAAGCCCCACCCGCGCGCGCCGAGCGCGAAGCCCCACCCGCGCGCGCCGAGCGCGAAGCCCCACCCGCGCGCGCCGAGCGCGAAGCCCCACCC
>JAPLOK010000311.1 GCA_026400775.1 Alphaproteobacteria bacterium
GAACATGACTGGGTGGCCACCGTGCAGCAGACCCGCGCGCGCGAAGCAGCCCAGGTCGTCATCGTCTGGATCGGCGCCAATGACTTCCGCCCCTTCGTGGACCGCACCGCCCGCGCCCGCTTCCAGTTCGGCACACCCGAATTCTTCGAGGCCTATCGCCGCACGGTGGAAACCATCACCCGCGCCTCGGTCAGCACGCGCGGCCAGGTGGCCTGGCTCGGCCTGCCCAATATGCGCGACGGGCAATTCGCCGCCGCCTCCCGCCGCCTGAACGACAGCATCCAGGCCGGCACCGAAGCCGGGGGTGGCCAATACGTCTCCACCTGGGAAGCCACCAGCGACGAAGCCGGGCGGTTCCGCGCCTCGATCGCCGATGCCGAACGCCGCGAACGCCGCCTGCGCGCCGATGACGGCGTGCATTTCTCCGACCTGGGATACCGCCTGATGGCCCGCCTGGCCTTCGACCGCCTGGCCGCGACCCGGCCAGAGCTCGCCACCTTCATGCGCGCCGCCCAGGACGCAGTGGGGGCGTGATGTCAGGACGTTTATCCTAACACATCGCCGCGCGTCAACCTCTTTCCATGCGCGCGCGGACAGTCCATGTGTCCCTGGTCCAAGAATCGGGAGCACACCCATGATCACCCGCCGCATCGCTTTGGCCGCAACCCTGGTCGCCCCCCTGGCCACGCCTGGCCTGGCACTCGCGCAATCGCAATGGCCCGACCGCCCCGTGCGCGTCATCGTGCCCTGGCCGCCCGGCGGCTCCACCGATGTGCTGGCGCGCATCCTGGCCGATGAAATGTCCCGTCGCCTCGGACAGCCCTTCCTGATCGAAAACCGCCCCGGCGCCGGCGGCAACATCGGCGCCGACGCGATCGCGAAATCCACCCCCGATGGCTACACCATGGGCCCACTGACCCTTGGCGCCTGGACCATCAACCAGTTCCTGTTCGCAAATATGCCGTTCAACGCCGATCGCGACCTGCAGCCGATCATGATGCACTGGACACTGCCCAACGTCTTTGCGGTCTCCGCCCAGCACAACCCGGCACAAACCCTGCAGGAATTCATCACCTGGGCGCGCGCACAACGCCGCGGCGTCTCCTTCGGCAGCCCGGGAGTGGGCACCACCGCGCATCTCGGCGGCTCCTGGTTCTGCCAGCGCCTGAATATCGACGGCCAGCACATCCCCTTCCGCGGCGCGGCACAGATCCTGCCCGCGCTCTTCTCGGGCGACCTGACCTTCGAAATCGGCAACCTGGCCAGCTACGTGCCGGTCATCCAGGAAGGCCGCGTGCGCGCACTGGCCGTGACCGGCGCCGAACGCTGGCCCACCCTGCCCAATATCCCCACCATGGCCGAAGCCGGCGTGCCCGACTTCGTCGTGGAAAGCTGGTGTGCCATGGGCTTCCCAGCCGGTGTGCCCGCACCCATCCTGGCCCGCGCCAACGCCGTGATGCGCGCCATCCAGGAAGAACCAGCCATGCAGGAACGCTTCCTGCGCGCCGGCGCCCGCGCCGTCTCCTCCACCCCAGACCAGGTCTGGGACCGCATCCGCACCGAACGCCCCCTCTGGCAAGAAATGGTCCGCATCTCGGGCGCACGGATGGAATAGGGCTGGGTTTCTTGTGGGAAGGTGGTCCTGGGGAAGGGCTTTGCCCTCCCCCAGACCATCAGTCGCTTGCAGCGCCTGATCCACCAAGGGCCGAAAGGCCCTTGGAACCCGCGAGCCTTTCGCCGGTTTAGGGAGGGGGCATCCAGGGCACACCTGTCATCAAGGGCGCTCGCTGCCCCCTCCCCAAACCGGCGCCTCTCCAAGACCCACCCTCCCTACAGGAACCTAGCCGTATCCAGCGTGCTGTCGCGTCCCAGTTGGTGGGCGCTCTGCGTCAGGAACGTTTCCGCGGCCTCGTTGCCGTATTTGCGCATGGTCTGCAGGAAGTCCCAGTCGCCGTTGAATTTGGTGCTGAGTTTGAAGGCGCGCATGCGTTCTTCGTCTTCGATCAGATGCAGGAAGATGCGGCGGTAGCGTGGTTGTTCCAGGCGGCCGGATTCCAGCAGGCGTTGCACGAAGTCGATGGCGCGGATTTCCGACATCAGGCTGGCGTTGAAGCTGATTTCGTTCAGCCGGTTCATGATGTCGGAGACGGAGGTCGGCAGTTCCGGGCGATAGATGGGGTTGAGTTGCACCAGGATGATGTCGGCCGCCATGCGTTCATGGTAGAGCGGCCAAAGGGCCGGGTTGCCCAGATAGCCGCCATCCCAATAGGCTTCGCCGTCGATTTCCACCGCGCGGAAAATATTGGGCAGGCAGGCGGATGCGAGCAGCGCGTCCACCGTGATTTCCTGCCGTGTGAAGACCTTGGGCTTGCCGCTGCGCACATTGGTCGCGCTGATGAACAGGCGGATGGCGTTGGGGTCGCTGCGCAGGCGCGCCAGGTCCAGGCTGGTTTCCAGCGCGCGGCGCAGCGGGTTGAACTCGATCGGGAAAGGGTTGAACTGGTAGGGGCTGGCGACGCGGGTGAGTGTGTCGAAGGCTTTCCAGGCCATGCTGTAGGTCATGTCCCAGCCCCAGAGCGCCTTTTCCAGCGGGCTGGTCTGCAGCGGGGAGACGGCGAATTTCGAGCCGAGATCGCGCCAGAAGCGGTTCAGCCCTTCGCGCGCGCCGGCGCGGCCGCCCTCGCTCAGCCCCAGGGCGAAGATGGCCGCGTTGATGGCGCCGGCCGAGGTGCCGGACATGCCGTCGAATTCCAGCCAATCCTCATCCAGCAGGCGTTCCAGCACGCCCCAGGTGAAGGCGCCGTGGGTGCCGCCGCCTTGCAGGGCCAGGTTGATCCGCCGTGTGTCGCGTGAGCGGATGGCGGTGCTGGCCAGGGGTGTCGCGTCCATCAGGCGGCCACCCAGCCGCCATCGATCGAGAGTGCCGCGCCATTGACGCCCGCCGCCGCGGGGGAGGCCAGGTAGACCGCCATGGCGGCGACTTCCTCGGGTTCGATCCAGCGCTTGGAGGGTTGTTTTTCCAGCAGCTTGTCGCGCAGCGCGGCCTCTTCGGAGATGCCGAATTTCTCGGCCAGCGGCTTTACTTGCGCTTCGGCGAGTGGCGTGCGGACGAAGCCCGGGCAGATGGCGTTGCAGGTCACGGGGGCTTGCGCGACTTCCAGGGCGACGGATTTGGTCAGCCCGACGACGCCGTGCTTGGCCGCGACATAGGCCGTCTTGTAGGGGCTCGCGACCAGGCCATGGGCGCTGGCGACATTGATGATGCGCCCATGCCCGCGCGCCAGCATGCCCGGCAGGGCCGCCTTGATGGCGTGGAAATTGGAGGACATGTTGATCGCGATGATCGCGTCCCATTTCTCATCCGGGAAATCCTGCACGGGTGAGACGAACTGGATGCCGGCATTGTTGACCAGGATGTCCAGCTTGCCGAAGGCGGCTTGCGCGGCCTGCACCATGTCGCGGATTTCGGCGGGCTTGGACATGTCGGCCGGGTGATAGGGGGCGTCGGCGCAGGAAGCGCGGGCGGCGGCGATGTCCTCGTGCTTGCCGAAGCCGTTCAGCATGACGCGCGCGCCCGCGGCCACGAGGGCCTGCGCGATCGCGAGCCCGATGCCGGAGGTGGAACCAGTGATGAGCGCGGCCTGGCCGTCAAGAACTTGTTGCATGGCTGTGTCACCTTCCTGTGACAGCATGGATAGGCGGGATGCTGCGCTGCATCAACCGCTCTTGCGCCTGAACAATCGGCCATCAATCAGCGCCAGCCCGGCGGCGATCCCGGCCATGCCGAGCAGGTGCCGCGGCGCCAGGGA
>JAPLOK010000129.1 GCA_026400775.1 Alphaproteobacteria bacterium
CCACGACGATATCACAGGCCACTGCTGCTATTTCTGGAACCGTCTCGTCGATCAGCCCTGGCGCATCATCTCCATCGGCATGCGCGACTGGGCGCATCGGTACTGATCAGTGGGAATTGGTATCAGGCCGGCCGAGACACGGTGCGGAGTTGTCTGGTCATCCAGAAACCCAGGCTCCTCGCGCAGCGCATCGGCGCGGCCGCCGCTCTCGGTGCAAGCGGTGGCGAGCAGGATTTCCACGGGCACATGCTGCGCCCGCGCGGCGGCGCACATCGCCGGCCCATGCGCAGCCCAGGCGCGCGCGGCGGTGGCGTTGTGCGAGCGTGGCAGCGCGCCATCCACCTCCACCCCCGCGGGCGTCATGCGCCAGCGCCGCGTGCCATCACCCACCGGGGCGCCATGCACGTCACACAGACGCGGCAACAGCGGCAGAAGCAGCGCGCGCCAGTCGATCGGCGTGGCCAGCTCCGGCGCACGCTCCGCCAGGCGCGCCCAGGTGCGGGCGCCGACCAAGCCATCGGCCAGCAGGCCCTGCGCGCGCTGGAAGGCCAGCACCGCATCACGCGTCGCCGGGCCGAACACGCCATCGGGTTGCACCGCGCCATGGCCGGCGCGGCGCAGGGCCTGCTGCAGCGCGCGCACATCAGGCCCGCGCAGCATGGGCAAGCGGAAGGACAAGAGACGATCCAGCGGTTGCATCAGCGTTCTCCCTGCACAATGGCGGCTTCCTGCGCGCGTGCGACAAATTCGGCCGCGCGGCCGCCCGGCACGGCGCGCGCGGCCGTCAGCGCCTCGGCGGCCAAAGCGGCACGCGTGGCGGGCGCTGAAAGATGGGCGAGGCAGGTCAGCGCCTGCGCCTGGTTGGCGGCGAAAGCCGGGCTGCGCGGGGCAGCGCGATAACCCTCGGCGGCGCATTCCAGAAGCGTTCGCGCGGCAAGGCCCGGGCAGGCCGCACGTGCGGCACGCAGCGCCATCGCGGCGGCCACACAGGCCTCGGCGCGGCGGGTGTGCAGGCGGGCGCAGGCGGGGTTTTCGGCCGGGCATGGCGTGACCACCGGCTCGGCGATGATTTCGGCCGCCGGCGCGCGATTCCAACGGTCCAGCTGCGCCAAAGGCGGGTCCACCACCGTGGCCACAGTGGCACAGGCCACGAGCAGGCCCGCCATGGCGAGGGCGGATGCGATGCGGAACGGGGTTGGGTGGCGCTGCTGGTCATTGGGCAGGGCTTTGCCCTCCCCAGACCCCACCCACCAAAGGCCAAGAGGCCTTTGGAAACCCGGTGTTTTGGCCAGGTGGAGAGAAGGGCATGGCGCGCCCTTGCCACCAGCGGCGCCGATGATGCCCCTGCCTCCACCTGGCCATGGCTCATGTCGGTTCCAGGGGCGACACGCCCCTGGTGGGTGGGGGTCTGGGGAACGGCAAAGCCCTTCCCCAGGGCCGCCAGCACCGCCCATCCCGTACTGCATTGCATTCATACCCGTCATGGCTGGATCTCCGTGATCAGTGCGAGTGGGTCCTGGTGGGTGTCGCGCATGGTGCCGATCAGCAGGCCGAGGGCTTCGAGTGCGGCCTGTTGCTCGGGGGTGCCGCTGCGCGGCGCCAGCAATTGGCGGGCCGCGTTCAGTTCCGCGCCATCGGGGCGAAGGGCGGGTGCGGCCTGGGCCAGGCGGGTGGTGGCCTGGCGCAGCTGGTCTTCCGTGATGTCGTCGGCGGCCTCGCCGGTGAGCAGCGCGCGGCGGTATTCGGCCAGGCCCTCGGCCACTTGCGCGGGTGCGACAAATTGCGCGCCCCAGGCGGACCAGATGCGCGCCGCGCCGTCGTCGCGCAGCGCCATGTCGGCCAGTTCGGCCGCGAAGCCCGGTGTGGTGCGAAGCGGTTCCAGGGCGCGCGCGAAGATCGGCGCCTGGGCCAGGCGGCTCAGGGCTTCGGCGGGCGTGATGGCGCCGGGGTCGAACAGGGCCGGGTCATGCGGGGCGTCCAACACCGAGGCCTGCCAGCGCCGCCAGGTGCCGTTGCTGGCCTGCCAACCCAGGCTGAGCAGCAAAGCGACGCCGGCGAGCGGCCCGCCGGCGATTCCGGGCAGCAGGGGTGCCGCCGCGCGCAGCAGCGCCGCGAAGGGGCCGCCCGCGCCGGTCAGCGCCGTGGTGGCCGACAGCAGGCCCGAGAGGTCGGCGCCGGGCCGGAAGGCGGAGAGCACCTCGCGCGCGCGGCGCAGCATGGCCGGCGCTTCGGCGGGCAGGATGCCGGCGGGCAGTGCGGGGCCGAGGCGTTCGACCAACAGTTCCGCCACCGCCACATGGCGCGTCAGGCGGCCATGCGCGTCATCCTCGCGTACTGGGCGGAGGGCGGCTTCGGCCGCGGTTTCGGCGGTGGTGGCGGCGCTGCGGCGCAGTTCTTCATTGGCGCGCTGTTCGGTGGTCAGCGCTTCGCTGACGCGGCGCTGGGCCTGGGCGTCAGGCATTTGCGCGCGGGCGCCGAAGTAATAGCCGAAGACACCGGCTATGATTCCATTCACATAACCGGCAATGGCGTCGGTCAGGCCCAGGGTCGCGGCGAACAGCAGCAAGGGCAGGCCGACCACGCCCACGATCAGCGCGAGAACAGCGCGGACCGTGCCTTCCGGCAGCGCCATGGGCAATTCCCGCAGGGCGGCTATCTGTTCCGGCGTCGTGGCCGGGTCGGTCAGCATGGCGAAGGATCGATGCGCCAGCCACCACAAGAAACCCGCGAAGGACAGGCCTACCAGGAATATCAACAGCGCTGCGACATGTGTGATACCGATGCCGGCGGGCCAGGACATCGCCAAAAAACCAAGCAAAAGCAGTCCCAAAAACACAATCACGGCGGGTAGCCAGGGTCTGGAGGGGGCGGGGGGCATGACCATTCTCCAAGGGGGAATTGGCCTATAGTCCTATTTCTGCGCCCAAAACAAGAACAAACCGCTTATCCAAGGAACATTCCCCCAGCATTGGCGCCCCTGCCCGCCCGTGCTACCCGCCGCGCACCCGATTCAGGAAGCTCAGACCATGTCCGACCAGGCGCCGCCGCCCCCCCTCGTGCTCAACATCCAGTACACCAAGGACCTGTCCTTCGAAGTGCCTGGCGCGCCCGACATCTTCCCGCAGATCACCCAGCCGCCGGCCGTGGATCTGCGCCTGGATGTGCAGGCGCGGCCGATGGAACAGGGGCCTTCGCTGTATGAGGTGAGCCTCGAAATCCGCGCTGATGCCAAGCTGGGCGAGACCACCTGCTTCATCGCCGAACTGACCTATGCCGGCGTGTTCAGCGTGAACGTGCCCGAGGACCAGGTAGAGCCGGTGCTGCTGGTCGAATGCCC
>JAPLOK010000339.1 GCA_026400775.1 Alphaproteobacteria bacterium
TTCGAAGCCGCGCGCGCCTGGAAGCAGCAGCGCCATGCCGCCAGCGGGGCGAACCAGCAGGCGCAGGATGTCCCGCCCGATCGCCTGGCCCGATTCGGTGTGTTGCGTGGCGCCCCAGATGCGCCCGCCTTCCAGCAAGGCCCAGGCCAGGAAAAGATCGCCATCGGTGGCGTTGTTCATGTCCTCGACCGGGTTGGCCGCCTGCGGGCGGAAGCGCCAGGCGGAAAGCGCGTCGCGCGGGCGGTCCAGCGTCTGACGCGTCCAGGCCCAGATGCGCTCGAAGCTGGCACGGTCATCGGCGGCGAGCGCCATCAACATGCCCCATCCCTGGCCCTCGGAATGGGAAATGTTGCGGTTGCCGGTGTCGATGATGCGACCATCCGGCGCCATGAAACGGCTGCGGAACTGGCCCCATTGCTGGCGCAGGCGGTCCATGCCGGTACCCGGAAGCTGCGCGAGCGCGGGTGTGGCCGCGATGAAGGGCGCGACCAGCAGCAAGGCACGGCGGGATGGAGCAACGGACATGCAGGGCTCGACCTTACCTGACGTAGGCGTGATGCAACAGACATCACAACCGGAGTGCAGTGCCATATCTCAAATTCTGTAAAATTCCCGTGAATGCCGCGGCTTGCCAGTTGCTGCCGGCGCCGTCACGCTTGCTCCGCTGACCATGGCGCAACAGCCGCCGAGATTGCCGTTCGCCGATGGCCAGCCCACTGACAACAGCGGCCGGTGACACGAGAACGAGAGCGGCGTCACAACGCCAAGCTTCGCCATCGGGACAGCGGCAGCACTGATCACATCGTCCGGAGAGAGACCATGGCACTACGACTTGTCACCTTCACAGACACCCAGGGGCCGCGCCCCGGTGCCATGATCGGCGACGACAAGGTACTGGATCTGTTGGCCGCGGGCGCCCTGCCCGCCGGCGTCGAGGATATGCAAGGCATCATCGAAACGGGCGCCGAGGCGCTGGCCGCGATTCGCGGCGCATTGAAGAACCCGCCGGGGCCTGCCGTTCTGCAGCTGGCCGATGTGGTGCTGATGGCGCCTATCCCGCGCCCGCATCGCAATGTCTTCTGCGTCGGCCGCAACTACATGGATCATGTGGCCGAGGGCGACCGAGCCGCCGGCCGCGAAACCACCGAGGTGCCAAAGTTTCCGCAATTCTTCACCAAGGCGCCGGATTGCGTGATCGGCCCGGATGCCGCGATTCCGGACCATGGCGCGACCGGCGTGACCAAGTACCTGGACTACGAGGCGGAACTCGCAATCGTGGTCGGCACGGCTGGCGCCAATATCAGCAAGGAAACGGCGCTGGACCATATCTTCGGCTGGACCATCACGAATGACGTGACCGGCCGCGACCTGCAACGCCGCCATGGCCAGTGGTTCAAGGGCAAGTCCCTCGACCGTTCCTGCCCAATGGGCCCCTGGATCGTCCCGGCCGATGAACTGGATGCCGCCGATATCGCCATCGAACTCTGGGTCAATGGCGAGCAGCGGCAAACCTCGCGCACATCGAAGATGATCTTCGACGTGAAGGAGATCATGCACCAGCTCTCCTCCGGCTTCACGCTGCTGCCCGGTGACGTGATCATGACCGGCACGCCGGAAGGCGTCGGCTACGCCATGGTCCCGCCGCGCATCCTGAAGGATGGCGATGTCGTGAAGATCGCCATCGAGGGCATCGGCACGCTGTCCAATCCTGTGAAGGCCTGACCCCTTCCCTGCCCATGCGGCGTGCCCATCTGCGCCGCATGGGATTCTATCGCCGCGCCTTACTGCCTGTGCTTCTCGCGCCCTCAATCGCGCGCGCGCAGCAAACCACCTGGCTGCTGAACCAGGACAACGCGCAGATCGGCTTTTCCGCGCGGCACCTGGGGCTGTTCTCCTCGCATGGCCGCTTCACGCGCTTCGAGGCGCGGCTTGAACTGGACGCGACACGCACCACCGATGCGCTGGTCGAGGGCCGCATCCAGACCGCGGCCGTCACCCTGCCCTTCCCCGGCGCGGAGGACACGCTGCGAAGCCCCACCTATTTCGACAGCGCCCGCTTCCCCGAGGCACGCTTCAGCGGCCGCGCTGCGGGCATCACCGATGCGGGCGCCTTCACCATCAATGGCCGCATGCGAATCCGCGACATCGAGCAGTCCTTCGCCATGACGGCGCGCCTGGCCGAACGCCGGCGCGAATCGCAAGGCGATGTCGCGCGCTTCACCGCCAGCGGCCAGGTGCAGCGCAGCGCCTTTGGCATGGTCGCAGATCGCAGCTTCACGGCAGATGCGATCACCATTTCCGTCGAGGTGCAGCTGCTTGTCTGACGCACCCGATCGCTGGAGCCTGGCGCAGCGCCGGCTGCATTGGTGGAGTGCCGCGTTGGTCGTGCTGACCGGCGTGCTGGCGGTGCTGATGGTGTGGCTGCCGTTTTCGGAAATGCTGGCGAAATTCCTGGCCTATCAGCTGCACAAGACCTTCGGGCTGCTGGTGTTTTCGGTGGTCTTGGCAAGGCTTGCGCTGCGCGCGCTGCGGCCGGCGCCCGCGCTGGAGGGCCTGTCACCCGGCGTGCTGCGCCTGGCGGGCATCGGTCAGGCGGGGATGTATGCGCTGCTGCTGGCCGTGCCGGTGCTGGGCTGGCTGACGGCACAGGCGGCGGCGGGGCCGGTGCCGACCACGATCTTCCTGGTGATACCGGTGCCGCATGTGCTGGACCCCAATCCGGCGCTCTATGCTTGGCTGCGGCCGCTGCACCAGGTCGCGGCCTATACGCTGCTGGGGCTGGCCGCGGTGCATGCCGCCCTGGCGGTCAAGCATCACCGCCAGGGCGTGCCAGTGTTCAGGCGGATGGGGTGGTAGGCGTCTCGCCCTCACGCGGGGTGATGCCATAGGGCGCGACCAGCTTCCAGACATGCGCGGGCACCATGCGCTTGAGCCTGCGCGGATGCGCGCGGCGCAGATGCAGCACGGTCTCCACCGCCTTCATCTCCAGCCGGGCGCGGGCGAATTCCAGGCCGCGCGGGCCGATGCGCGGCTGCAACCAGGCGACCAGCGGGCGCAGGAAGCGCGGCATGCGGCGCAGCGGCAGGCCACCTGCGGCGCGTTCGGTATTGGCGGCAAAGCCCTTCACCGCGGCGGCGCGCTTGCCGGCGCTGGAGGGCGCTTCCAGCACGACATCATCGCGGATCAGGTCGAGCAATTCCTCGCCGCGGGCATTGCGCACCAGCAGCCATTGCTCGCCAGTGCCGGCCATGTAGCCCACCGTGATGTCGGCCAGCGCATTGGTGTAGTCCACGCAGGTGCGGCAGGTCAGCGGGAAGAAATCGGCGGGCAGGTCCGAGAGAGGCAGCATCAGGAAGGGGATGGTGCGCACGCGGCCATCGTCGTGGCGGATTTCGACGCGATAGTCGGCGCGGAATTCGAGGTAGGTGATGCTCTCGGGGCGTTCGTCCAACAGCGCCAGGAAGCGGTGGAAGTTTTCGGTGGTGGTGTTGTCCGAGCACGGAGTGCCGATGACGTAGAGGCGCTCCAGCCCCAGCTTTTCCTCGATCATGCGCAGCGCATGCACCTGGCAGGGAATGCCGATCACCGCGATGCGCGTGTGCCCCGCGGCGCGGGCCGGTGGCGCGGTGCCCATGCGCATGCCGCGCACCGCAGCCATCCCCTCGGCGCGCGTGACGATGACGGGGACGGGGCGCCATTTGTCCGCAGGGTCCGGCGCCATGGTCAGCACGGCGGTGACAGCGCCCGATTCCAGCAGGCGCTCGGCGATGCGCGTGGTGATGCCGGTCCATTGCGCGCCGGGCGCGGGCGCCTTGAGGCGCGCGCGATACATGGCGCGATAGGGGCCGAAGAAGAGTTCATCGCCCGGGCCGCGCACCCGGCCATGGGTGCGGGTTTCGGCGGCCGGATAGTCGGGCGCGATGAACTGGCAGGCCGTGCCGCAATCGGCCGCGTTCTTCATGCGCGACAGGCCGCAATCCGTGCACAGGCCGCGGCGGGCGGCGGGCGGCAGGTCGGGGGCGTGCAAGGCAGGTGTCTGGTCGAGTGGCATGCGGGAAGCGTATCGCGGGCGTTACGAATAACGCCAGCCGAAAACGCGCGGGCTCAGCCCAGCACAGCGCGCCCCGCCAAGGCCTGCCAGAAGGCGGCCGCCGTCAACACCGGCAAGGCGGTGGCGGCCGCCAGCAGACCTGGGCGCCCCAGGCACCAGGCCGCC
This sequence comes from Alphaproteobacteria bacterium, assembly GCA_026400775.1. Classification (GTDB taxonomy): domain Bacteria; phylum Pseudomonadota; class Alphaproteobacteria; order Acetobacterales; family Acetobacteraceae; genus Rhodovarius. The sequence continues at coordinate 4,217 of JAPLOK010000339.1, forward strand.
AAGGGCACGATCTGCATCGCGTGCATGCCCACGAAATGCGCCACGCGCAGATCCCCGCCATCGGCCGACCAGTAGAAGGGCGGCCAGTGCCCCGCCTGGCCACCGACAAAGGGCGTGCCATTCACGGAAATGGCCCAACCGGCCAGGCCGCCCAGCACACCGCCCAGCACCAGGCCCAGCCCTGCGGCACGCCGCCAGGCATCGGTCACCGCCGGCGCGCGGTGCCACAGCATCAGGGCGCCGAAACCCGCCAGCAGCAGCACCAGCAATGTCGCGCCCACACCCATCAAGCCGTACATGAAGGCAGCGAGAGGGGTCTGCGCGAAATGCGACGGCAAGCCGAGTGCCGCACGCAGACCGATCCAGGCCATCTCACCCCAAGCGGCCACCAGCATGGCCGGCACGCCCCAGCGCACCAGGCGACCGGCGCGGGCCTCGGGCGCCATGGCCGGCCAGAGCCAGGCCAGGGTCGCCAGCCACAGCGCGAAGGATGCTGCGAATTTCGGGGGCTTGGCCCAGACGCTGGCAGTGCCAATCAGGCGCGGATCGAGCAGAGCCAGCAGCGTGCAGGCCAGCGCAATGCCCGCCATCGCCATGGCATTCCAGAAGAATACGGGGTGCCGCGCGCGGATCATGGCTGCCGCCGCCCCAGCATCGCCAGGTAGCCCAGCAACCCGACCGGGCCGGCCAGGAAGGTCAGCGGCAGCCATGGCAGCACGCGCCAACGCGACAGGTCGCGGGCGGCGGCGTGGCGACACATCCAGGCGCCGATGAACAGGTCGAAGCAGAGGTAATGCAGCCATCCCGCCAGCAGCACCCAGGGGTCGGCGAAGAGCCGCGCCACGGCGGCGAGGCTACCGAAACCGCCATCGCTGCCGGGCAGGCGCCAGATGATGAGCACGAGATAGATCGCGGCCAGCAGCGCGGGGATGATGCGCCCCGCCAGCCAGAGATTGGCGGCCGGCCGGAACGGCACGGCCAGCAGGGCCAGCCAGCCGAGGACCGCCAGCATATTGGCCAGGGAGAACAGGGCTTCGGGTGTCATGATCCGTTCTGTCCAATGGTAAGTTTGATGTGCGGTCACATCTGTCCATTGTCAAGATGAAGCACCCTGCGGCATGGAACGGTGATGACAGTGCGCCAGAAGCCGCGCGGGCGGTTCCATCACGGTGATCTGCGGCGCGCGCTGCTCGATGCGGTGGCCGAGGCAGCGCTCGAGCACGGGCCGGAAGCGGTCACGCTGCGCGACTGCGCGCGCCGCGCCGGTGTCGCGCACAGCGCCGCTGCGCCGCATTTCGGCGACAAGCGCGGCCTGCTGACCGCCTTCGCCACCGAGGGCTTCGAACGCCTGGGCGCGGCGCAGGAGGCCGCGATGGCCACCGCCCCGCGCACGGCACGCGCGCAGCTCACGGCCTCGGGCCGCGGCTATATCGGCTTTGCCCGCGCCAACCCCGCGCCTTTCCGCCTCATGTTCCGCGAGGCGCTGCTGGACCCGTCCGACCCCTTGCTGAACGCCGCCCGCGAAGGCGCCTGGGCGCCGCTGGAGCGCAGCCTGCGCGCCGGTCTGCCAAGCCTTGCGGAGGCCGCGCTGCATCGCCGCCTGGCGCTGGCCTGGTCTGCTGTGCATGGCTTCGCCGCGCTGGAGGCCGAGGGCGCGCGGCATGTGCTGCACGGCGCCGAAACGCCAGACGCGGCCGCCGAGGCCTTCCTGGCGGCGGTGGTGCGGGCGGCGCTGGCGCCTCAGGCTCGCCGCCACTCCCAGTAGAGCGGCCGGCGACCGGCGGCGATCGCCTTGGCCTCATAGCGCGTGGGCGGCCAGCCTTCGGGCCGGGTTACGGCCGGCGCGGCACCGGCGAACAGCGCCGAGGCGCCAAGCGTTTCGGCGACCCATTCCTGGTAGGTCGGATCATCACTGGCGATACGCCAGATGGCACCTGGCTTCAGCGCGCGATGGACCACCGGCAGCATCTCAGGATGCACAAATCGCCGCTTCGCATGCCGCGCCTTGGGCCAGGGGTCGGGGAACATCAGGAACAGGCGGTCCAGGCTTTTGGGCGGCAGGGCCAGCAGCAACTCGCGCGCGTCATCGGGCCAGAGGCGCAGCAGTGGCGGCAGGGGCGCGGTGGCCTCGGCGCCTTCGGGCACCAGTTCGGTCAGCAGGGAACACAGGCCGTGTTCGTAGACTTCGCTCGCGATGATGGCGGTGCCGGGGTGGGCTGCCAGCAGCGCGCGGGTGTGCTCGCCGCCGCCGAAGCCCACTTCCAGCCAGGTTTCGCGCGCGCCGGCGGCGAAGGCGAGGTCGGTGAAGCGGGCACGCGGCAGGGCCTGTTCCAGCAGGCGCTCCTGGCGCGGGCGCAGCTTGTGGCCGCGACGGCGCCCGTACAGGCGTTGTGGGATGCCGGTGGGGAATTCGGTGTTCATGCAAGGGCTTTCCAACGCAAAAGGGCGGCGCCGGCCGGCACCGCCCCATACGCGCTTTCAGTGCGGCCGATCAGCGCCCGAAGGCGCGCTTCAGCTCCGGCACCAGGTCGGTCTTTTCCCAGGTGAAGGTGCCCTTTTCCAGGTCCGGCGTGCGGCCGAAATGGCCATAGGCGCTGGTCGGCACATAGATCGGGCGGTTCATGTGCAGATGCTCGCGGATGCCGCGCGGGGAGAGGTTCATCAACTCCTGCACGACCTTCGCCAGCTTCTCCTCGTCCACGTCATGGCCGGTGCCGTGCAGGTCGAAATACACGCTCAAGGGCTTCGCCACGCCGATCGCATAGGAGACCTGGATGGTGCACTTATCCGCCAACCCCGCGGCGACCACATTCTTCGCCACGTAGCGCGCGGCATAGGCGGCCGAGCGGTCGACCTTCGTCGGGTCCTTGCCCGAGAAAGCGCCGCCGCCATGCGGAGCCGCGCCACCATAGGTGTCGACAATGATCTTGCGCCCGGTCAGGCCGCAATCGCCATCCGGGCCGCCGATCACGAAGGTGCCGGTCGGGTTCACGTAGAGTTCGCTGTCAGGGCACATCCAGCCGGCGGGCAGGCTGCTGGCGATGATCGGCTTCACCATCGCCTTGATCTGCGCCTGGTCCATGCCCTCTTCGTGCTGCGTGGACAGCACGATCGAGGTGGCACCCACCGGCTTGCCGTCCACATAGCGCAGCGTGACCTGGCTCTTGGCGTCCGGCAGCAGGCCCTTCACGGCGACATCGCCATTGCGGCGCATTTCGGAAATGCGGCGCAGGAAGAGGTGCGCGTAATACAGCGGCGCGGGCATCAGTTCCGGGGTATCGGTGCAGGCATAACCGAACATGATGCCCTGGTCGCCGGCGCCTTCGTCCTTGTTGCCGGCCGCGTCCACGCCCTGGGCGATATGCGCGGATTGCGCATGCAGGTGGCATTCGATGCTGGCGTTCTGCCAGTGGAAGCCTTCCTGCTCATAGCCGATGTCATGGATGGCGAGCCGCGCCTTGTGCATCAGCAGTTCCGACGTGATGTAGCCGGGGCCGCGGACTTCGCCCGCGATCACCACGCGGTTGGTCGTCACCAGCGTTTCGCAGGCCACGCGCGCATACGGGTCGGCTTCCAGGAAGGTGTCCAGAACGGTGTCGCTGATGCGGTCCGCCACCTTGTCGGGGTGGCCTTCGGAAACGCTTTCAGACGTGAAAAGGTATTCGCCCTTGTCGCGCATGGCTTGGTTCGGCCTCTTGTCGCTGGAAGCCGGGCTGCACCCCGGCATGGTGCCGCCAAACCGGCGGGCGGGCGGTGTTTGGCAGCGCGGGCGTAATGGGTCAAGGCGGGGTGAGCATGGCCCCCTGGCGCAGCAACTCGGCCCGCACCGCGGCCGCATCCGGCCCCAAGGCGGCAGCCACGCCGGCGGCCTGCCCGGTGGCCAGCGACGTGCCCATGACGCGCATCGAGGCGCCGGCCATCCGGTCACCATCCGCACAGCGCCCGGCTGCGAAGAGATTGGGCGTGTCGGCGCTGTGCAGGCAGCGCAGCGGAATCGGATAGGTGCCGCGGTCCGGCGGATAGGCGAAGCTGGATGACCAGTCCGCACGCTCGTGCCATTCAGCCCCCCAGCAGCCGAGCGCGATGGTGTCTTCGTGCTGCTCGCGGACCTGGATGCCGTCCCAGGTCAGTTGGTGCCTGGCATTCACATGCCGGCTCTCGCGCGTGCCGAAATCAGGGCCGGTCTGGGCCAGCCAGGCGCGCTCCCAGCCGGGCAGTGCACGCAGCAAGGCCAGGTATTCCCACGCCTGGGCGCGGGCGGCACGCTCGGCGGCCGCGATGCTGCGGGCATCACGCGCATCATAATCCTCGCTTGCCAGGTACAGGACCACATCGCCGCTGATCGGCAGGCGCGCGACGACGCCGCCGGTCTTGGTGATGCGCGCGCCGCCGGCCTTCGCCGCGTCCAGCACGGCACGAATGCCCTGGGCGCCGATCTCGGCATCCGGTGCCAGGCCAGAGAATCGCGTGGCCAGCGTGCCGAGATTGACATGACCGTGGTTGCCATAGCGCGTCGAGGCACCGGCCAGATGCGCAAGGTCGCCATCGCCGGTGCAATCGA
>JAPLOK010000436.1 GCA_026400775.1 Alphaproteobacteria bacterium
GAATCGCGCATGTTCATCGCATGGGCATGGCCCTGGGAGCCGAAACCGATGACCGCGACATTCTTGGCCTTGATCAGGTACACATCGGCCTCACGGTCGTAATACACGCGCATCTCGGGCGCTCCTCCTGGATGGTCAGACGAATGTCACGCGGGCATGTGCCTTGCGCGACGGGGGATGGCAACTGGGGTGGGAATATTGTTGTTGTGGGCGGCTTGCGGGGCTATATGACCACTATGGTCACAGCAGCTCTCGACGCCCGTGAAATCCAGCTGAAGGACGCCAAGGCCCGGCTTTCGGCGGTGGTGGACGCCGCCATGCAGGGAGAGCCGAGCATCATCACGCGGCATGGCAAGCCGCAGGCGGTGGTGCTGGGGTATGAGGAATGGCAGCGGCTGCTGCACGCCGCGCCCAATTTTGCCCGGCTGCTGATGGCACTCCCGATCGATGATGGCGATGCCATCTTCGAACGCGATCAGACGCCCCCGCGCGAGGTCGAGTTCTGACCCGCTGGCTGCTGGACACGAATGTGGTGTCGCTGCTGGCGCCGCTGTCGCGCCAGCATGGCGATGCCGCCGTGATCGGCTGGATGGATCGGAACGCGACAAGCCTCTACCTCCCGACCGTGGCGCTGGCCGAAATGACGGGCGGGGTCGCGAAGCTGCGCCGGTTGGGGCGGTTGCGCGATGCCGAGGCGGTGGGTGAATGGGTCGAAGCGATCATGCACGCATATGCCGGGCGCATCGAGACGCTGGACATTCCGGCCGCGCGAGAGGCCGGGTTGTTGCAAGACCGCGCGCGCGCGCTGGGCATCAATCCAGGCTTTGCCGATATTGCCCTCGGCGGCATCGCAATGGCGCGCGGCATGGTGCTGCTGACGCGCAACCTGCGGCATTTCACGCCGCTAGGGGTGGCGGCGCGCGATCCGTTTAGCGGCTTTTCAGGATTGTGAACTGATCCTGAAATTATCGATATTTCCAAGTATAGCACAGTTTCAACTATCGCAACTGCATGAGGAGTTGTGATGCCTGCCTTGCGCCGTTGATCGATTGGACGCGCAACCACTGTGACGAAGCGCCGCTGCGCCGCTGGGGGCTATCACAAGGCACGAGCGTAGAAATCAGGAAGGCAACCGCATCACGCACTCCATCACGATGCTGAGCAACAGTTCGGGAACGCTCTGGGAGCGCCACAAGCGTTAGGGAAACCCCATTTTGTGCTAGGCGCTGAACACGCCACTGAGTAACGGGAGTCCACTCGGAAACAGAACTTACTAGCTCTGCATCGGGATCTATAGATATGGACCGATCTCCGTTCAGACACACAAATGCAGAAGGCGTTGGAGCTATTGTTCCAGCCTCGCCAACAGCCAAATCGGAGACAAATATTTTCCCCAGAGAACGCAAAGCTGCCTGACGATCCACATCAAACGCAAAAAATCCGCCCTGTGCATGCGCAGCAACACCGGACCAGCCGCAAATTACACAGGTCAATATCGCGAAAATCTTTAGCAGCCGATCCAATTTCATCCCGCTGCCTCCACCTAAATGCGTATAAAAAATACCGCCATATGTATCAACAAATACAAAATTCTACTGGCGACTAGATAATTGCGGCTTAGCGGGCCAACGATATTCTTGATTATTGCCAATAACCCGAAGCCATTCACCCTCTTCTACCCAAAATTTTTCTAAAGCTATTTTTATGGCCTCAGTTTTGGCGAGTTCGAAGCTGTCTGCTTCAATCGAAAGATCATGTTCGCCCTGAACCCAGGCACTGCCATTCAGATGGCCGGTTTGGACGCGGAATTTCATTCTAAGCCCTCCATACCTGGCGGCAGCACCCTCGCCGCAGCAAAAATTTTGCCCTTCTGTACGCCGCTTTCCGTTCCACGAGCGTAGAATTTTATGGACATCGATTTTAGCTGCCTATGCCTAGAACGCCCCGCGCCATGGCAACCGCCCCGGTGCGGCACACCTCGGCCAGGCCCAGCGGCTTCATCAACGCACAGAAGGCATCGATCTTCTCCGCATTGCCGGTCATCTCGAAGATGAAGCTCTCGGTCGTCGCATCCACCACCCGCGCCCGGAAGGCATCCGCGAGCCGCAGCGCCTCCACCCGGTTCTCACCGCGGCCCGACACCTTGATCAGCGCCAATTCCCGCGTCAGATGCGGCCCTTCCAGCGTCAGGTCAGACACCTTGTGCACCGGCACCAGGCGGTCCAGCTGCGCCTTGATCTGCTCGATCACCATATCCGTGCCCGAGGTCACGACGGTGATGCGCGACAGCCGCCCGGTGTCATCCACCGGCGCCACCGTCAGGCTGTCGATATTGTAACCACGGCCGGAAAACAGCCCGATCACGCGGGCCAGAACACCCGACTCATTCTCCACCAGCACGGCGATGGTGGCGTTGCGGATATGCGTATCAGACATGCGAAAGGCTTTCGGAAACAGGGTGCGCGAAGGGATGAAGGCTTAAACCAGAACCTTGCCTTCATCCGTGACGGCCCGCGCATTCTGCTCCTGGTTCGGCCCCAGGATCATCTCATTATGCGGCGCGCCCGAGGGGATCATCGGGAAGCAGTTCTCATCCTTCGCCACGCAGATATCCGCGATCACCGGCCCGTCATGCGCCAGCATCGCGTGGATCACGTCATCCAGCTGGTCCGCCGTCTCGGCGCGCATGCCGCGGGCATGGAAGGCCTCGGCCAGCTTCACGAAATCAGGCAAAGCTTCGGAATAGCTCTCAGAGTAGCGGCCGCCATGCAGCAATTCCTGCCATTGGCGCACCATGCCCATGTATTCGTTGTTCAGGATGAACACCTTCACCGGCAGGCGATACTGCGCGAGCGTGGACATCTCCTGGATGTTCATCAGGATCGACGCCTCACCGGCAACATCGATGCACAGCGCATCGGGGTGGGCGATCTGCGCGCCCATCGCCGCCGGCAGGCCATAGCCCATGGTGCCCAGGCCGCCGCTGGTCAGCCAGCGATTGGGCTTCTCGAAGCCGATATACTGCGCGGCCCACATCTGGTGCTGGCCCACCTCGGTCGAGATATAGGTATCGCGCCCGGTCTCGTTGGTGATCTCGAACAGCCGCTTCACCGCGTGCTGCGGCTTGATGATCTTGCCTTCCTGCTTGTAGGCGAGGCAGCGGATGGCGCGCCAGCCATCGATCTCGTGCCACCAGGCGGCCGTGGCCTCCTTCTGCGGCGCCGTCGCATCATCCTTCCAGGCGGCGATCATGGCGCGCAGGACCGCGGCCGCATCGCCCACGATCGGCACGTCCACCTTCACGTTCTTGTTGATGGAGGACGGGTCGATATCCGCGTGGATCTTCTTTGAATTCGGCGCAAAGGCGTCCAGCCGGCCGGTCACGCGGTCATCGAAGCGCGCGCCGATGTTGAACATCACATCCGAGTGGAACATGCACAGATTGGCTTCGTAGGTGCCATGCATGCCCAGCATGCCGACAAACAGCGGATCGCTGGCCGGAAACGCGCCCAGGCCCATCAGCGTGTTCGTGCAGGGAAACCCTGTCATGCGCACGAATTCGCCGAGCAGCGCCGAGGCCTCGGGCCCCGCATTGATCACGCCACCGCCGGCATAAATGATCGGCTTCTTCGACGCCTTCAGCAGCGCCACGGCGCGCTTGATCTGCTCCATGTCCGGCTGCGTCACGGGCCGGTAGGAACGATGCGGCGCCGTCGGTGCCTCGGTATACGGCGCGGGCTTGATCAGGATGTCCTTCGGCAGATCGATCACCACCGGACCAGGCCGCCCGCTGCGCGCCACATAGAAGGCGTCATGCACCACCGCCGCCAAATCCTCGCTGCGCTTGACCAGGTAGTTGTGCTTGGTCGCGGGCCGCGTGATGCCGGTGGTATCGGCCTCCTGGAAGGCATCGTTGCCGATCAGATGCGTCGGCACCTGGCCCGTCAGACATACGATAGGGATACTGTCCATCAGCGCATCCACCAGCCCCGTCACGGCATTGGTCGCGCCCGGCCCGGACGTCACCAGCACGCAGCCCACCTTGCCGGTAGAACGCGCATAGCCCTCGGCCGCATGCACCGCGGCCTGTTCGTGGCGCACCAGGATGTGGCGGATGGCGTTCTGCTGGAACAGCGCGTCATAGATCGGCAGCACGGCTCCGCCGGGATAGCCGAAAATCACCTCGACGCCCTGCTCCTTCAGCGCACGAAGAACGACCTCCGCGCCGGGGCGCAGTTCGGTCGTGGCGGGCGAAGGGGCTGTGGTCGCGGACATGGGTTTCCCTATGGGGTTCGAAATTGCGCCGCACCACTAGGCGCCGGCGCCCCCGCCGTCAACGGCATGATGCACAAAAATACCGATTTTGCGCGATAAACTTTCCGAAAATTGCGCCTCATCCACAAATCGCGCATTGATGCTATGCGCAGTCTGCGGGGCTATGCTCATCTGCGCGGCTGTTTCACCGCTCGGCCGATCCTGCCAGGGCGGATCAGGCGCGAGTGCCTGGTGCCGGAACCAAGTCGCTTGGCGCTTGGTGTATTGGCCGGTGTTCAGCACAGCCCGTGCCCGCGCATCGGCCAGTGACATCTCGCCGCGCAGATGCGCGAGCAGTTCCGGCACGCCATGTGCGCGCATCGCCGGCAGCGCCCGGTCCAGGTGCAGCAATGCGCGCACCTCCTCCAGCGCGCCGGCCGCCAGCATGGCGTCGAAGCGCGTGGCGATGGCCGCTCGCAGCGCCTCGCGCGGCGGGTCCAGCAGTATGGCGGCAAAGCGATAGGGCGCGGGCGGCAGGGCCGGCGCCTCGGCTTGCCAGGCCGCCAGCCCTCGCCCGGTGGCGGCCAGGATTTCATGCGCGCGCGCCACGCGCTGACTGTCGCTCGGGCGCAGCGTGGCGCGGGTCTGGGCATCAAGCTCGGCATGCAGTGCCGGCGCGCCGCGCGCGGCCAGGGCATCGCGCGTGGTGGCGCGCACCGATGCGGGCACCGGCGGCAACGCCGAAAGCCCCTGTGTCAGCGCACGAAGATACATTCCAGTGCCGCCGCACAGCACCGGCAGCCTGGCGCGCGCCATCTCCGCCAGGGCCTGTTCGCGCCACCAGGCGACATCGGCGGCCGCGGCCGGGTCACGCACGCCATACAAGGCATGCGGCACATCCGAGGCCCCGGGCTGCGCGGTGATCACGGCCATCCCGGCGTAGCACTGCATCGCATCGGCATTGATGACCGTGCCGCCGAAGGCGCGCGCGATCACCTCGGCCAAGGCCGATTTGCCCGAGCAGGTGGGGCCGGCCACGATCAATGCCGGTTGCATGGCGCGCGCATCCAAACCATACGCCGCACATGCCGCATGTGCTCACGCTTGTCGCGCCCCCGGGGGCGCTATCCCCCAGCCTGCTGCCGCGTGTGCGGGAGGCGCTGACAGCACTCGGTGCCGATTGCGGCATGCCCGACTGGCTGGCGGAGCGCGAAGCCGCCGACATCCCCTTCACCAATCTGGCCGCCGAGCCGGCCATGGCCGCGGCGCGCGCCGCGATCGGCGAAGCGCCGGTGGATGCCATCGCCCAAGCCCTCGCCACCCGCCGCAAATCCCTGCTGCTGGCCGATATGGACAGCACCATCGTCACCACCGAAACGCTGGACGAACTGGCCGCCGAGGCCGGGCTGAAGGAGCGCATCGCCGCCATCACCGCGCGCGCGATGAATGGCGAGCTCGACTTCAAATCCGCCCTGCGCGAGCGCGTGGCCATGCTGAAGGGCCTGGAGGAAGCCGCCCTGGAACGCACCTGGGCCACCACCGAATTGATGCCCGGCGCGCGCGAGTTGGTCGCCACCATGCGCCAGGCCGGGGCCTATACGGCGCTGGTCTCGGGCGGCTTCACCTTCTTCACCGGGCGGGTGCGGGAGCTGGTCGGCTTCGATGAGCACCGTTCGAATGTTCTTGAAATATCGAATGGACAACTCACCGGGACCGTCGCCGAACCCATCCTGGACAAGGACGCCAAGCTGGCCGCGTTGAAGGAGATCGGCGCCGCGCGCGGCATCGCGCTCGAAAAGGCGATCACGGTGGGCGATGGCGCGAATGACCTGCCCATGCTGCTGGCCGCCGGGCTGGGCGTCGCGTTCCGCGCCAAGCCCGCGGTGCAGGCAGCGGCCCGGGCGCGGGTGACGCATGCCGATCTGCGCGCATTGCTGTTCGCGCAGGGGTTCCGCGCGGCGGAGATCGTCGCGGCGTGACCTTCAGCTGTCACCGCGGATGTCGTTCTCGCGGATCACGCGGCCCCAGCGAATGGCTTCGCCGCGGATGAAGGCCTCGGCCTCGGCGGGCGTGCTGACCAGAACCTCAGCGCCCATTTCGTCCATGCGGGTGCGCACGCCGGCATCGCGCATGGCAGAGGCCACCGCCTGCTGCATGCGCGCCAGCAGCGGCGGCGCGATGCCCGCGGGGCCGACCACCGCCCAATAGGTCAGCGCCTCGAATTCCGAAAAACCCAGTTGCCGGAAGGTGGGCACACCGGGCAGGAAGCGGCTCGGTTCGGGTGAGGTCGCGCCGATCGCGCGCAGCGTGCCGGCGCGAAGATGCGGCATCAGGATCACGATGTTCGACATGAACAGCGGCACATGCCCGGCCAGCACATCCTGCAAGGCCGGCCCGCCGCCGCGATAGGGCACATGCACCAGGCGGATATCGGCGCGGTGGGTCAGCAGCACGGTCGCGATATGCGCGCCGCTGCCGCTGCCGGTGGTGGCGTAGTTCAGCGTGGCCGGGCGGGCGCGGGCTGCGGCGACCACATCGGACCAGGCGCGCAGCGGGCTGTCGCGCTGCGTGACCAGCGCATAGGGGCAGGTGCCGATGACGGTGGAGAAGGAGAAATTCTCCGCCACGCGGAAGGGGTTTTGCTGCAGCGTGTCATTGCCGGCGAGCGTGTCGTTCACCAGCGCCCAGGTGCCGCCATCGGGGGCTGCGCGCGCGGTTTCGCCATGCGCGACGGCACCCGAGCCGCCGCCGCGATTCTCGACCAGGACGGTGCGGCCCAGCGCCTCCTGCAGGCGCGGCTGCATCACGCGGGCGACGATGTCGTTGGAGCCGCCGGGCGGGAAGGGCACCAGCAGGCGGATCGGACGGTCGGGGAAGGCGGCCCCCTGCCCCAGCGCGGCCGCGGGCAGCAGCGCCGGGGCTGCGAGCAATGGCGCAAGACGGCGACGGGCGATGCTCTTCACTGGCTGGATCTCCCGGATATCTAGCGCGAACACTGTCATGGCGCCAAGCGCCGGAGCAAGCGGTCAGTGATGCCGCCAGACCACCTCTTCCAACGGTGGCTCGCGCGGGTCGGTCTCGATCCACTCGCCATTGCCGAGAGACCGTCCGGTGCAGGCCAGGATGAAGCCCCAATGCGAGACGACGAGGGTATGCGCCCAGTCCTCGCGCGCGGCGATATCGGCGCGGAAGGTCGCGGCGCGGTGCAGCACGCTGTGCTCGGGCTCGTCGGTGCTGGGCCACCAGACCTCCTCGACATGGTCCAGCGCCACATCGGGGAATTCGCGCGCCACCAGGCTGGCGGGGCGGCCGACATCACAGGTGAAGGCGTAGCGCTCCCGCACGATGGGCGTAACCTGCACCGGCAGCCCCAGCCTGCGCGCCACCGGCAGCGCAGTCTGCAAGGCGCGGGTATAGGGGCTGGCGATGATGCGGCGCACATTGCGCGCCGCCAGCGTCTCCGCCGCGTGCTCGGCCTGGGAATGGCCGAGCTCGGTCAGGCGTGGGTCGATGATGCCCGGGTCCACCCTGGTGCGGGTGAAATGCAGGTTGAATTCGCTCTGCCCATGCCGCAACAGGATCATCTCGCACACCTTTTGGCCATGAATACGGCATACAAGGCGCATGAACCACGGTCCAGACATTGCGGGAACGTGTCGCAGTTCCTAGTTTAAGGTGGCCCAGGAGATACCCCACGCCATGCAAGGCAGCTTCCCGCTCGACCTCATTCTGTTCGGCATGGTTGCCGCGTTCCTCGTGCTGCGCCTGCGCAGCGTGCTGGGCAAGCGGCAGGGCTATGAACGCCCGCCCGAGGCTGCGCCGCGTCCGGCCACGCCCGCGGCCGTGGGCCAGCCGACCTCCCGCCCCACCGCGGTCTCCAGCCAATTGCCCGCCGCTGTCGCACAGGCTGTCTCGCGCATGCGCGGCGTGGATCCAAATTTCGAACCCGCGCAATTCCTGAACGGCGCCGAGGGCGCCTTCCGCATGATCGTGCAGGCCTTCGCCTCGGGAGACCGCGCCACGCTGCGCGGCCTGCTGGCCGATGATGTCTATGGCGGCTTCGAAGGCGCCATCACCGCCCGCGAAAACGCCGGCGAAAAGCAACGCACCGAAATCCGCGCCATGAACGATGTGGCCATCGATTCCGCCGAACTGCGCGGCACTGTCGCGGATGTGACTGTGCGCTTCGTCTCCGACCAGGTGAACATCACCATGGCCGCCGATGGCTCCGTCGCCGCCGGCTCCGACGCCATCACGGAATTGACCGACCTGTGGACCTTCCAGCGTGACCTTGGCCAGCCCGACCCCACCTGGAAGCTGGTGGCGACGCGCAGCCTGTAGCCTGCTGATCGCGGGCGGCTCGGCGGCGCAGGAACTGCCGCCCACCGCCCTGCCCGGCTGGCGCGCCGAACCGCATGAAGCAGCGCGCCCTGCACTGCGAGCTAGCTGTGACGCCATTCACCAGATGCCGCCCGACGCGCCACTGGGCGGCACCTCCATCGCCGCCGACTGGGCGGAATTCTGCACCGCCATCGCCAGCCGCCGCCCGCTGCGCGACATCATCGAACGCATGCTGGTCGTGCAGGACCACGGTGAAGGCCGGCTGACCGGCTATTACGAACCCGAACTGCGCGGCACCCCGCAACCTAACCCGGCCTTCCCCACGCCCCTGCATGCGCGCCCGCCCACGCCCTTCACCGGCAGCCGGGCGCAAATCCAGGATGGCGCCCTGGCCGGGCGTGGGCTGGAACTGGCCTGGGTGGACACGGTGGACGCCTTCTTCCTGCATATTCAGGGCAGCGGCCGCGTCATCCTGCCCGATGGCCGCGTGCTGCGCCTGGGCTATGCCGGCGCCAACCAGCAGCCCTATGTGCCGATCGGCCGCATCCTGATCCAGCGCGGCGCAATCCCGCGCGAAGCCATGTCCATGCAGGCGATCCGCGCCTGGCTGGCCGCCGCCCCGCCGGAGGCCGCACGCGCCCTGCTGCGCGCCAACCCTTCCTATATTTTCTTCCAGGAATTGCCGCTTCGGCCTGACCAAGGCCCCATCGGCAGCCTGGGCGTGCCGCTGACGCCGCGCCATTCCATCGCGGTGGACCGGGCGCATGTGCCGCTGGGCGCGCCCGTCTTCGTGCTGGGCGAAACCGGCCTGCCGCGGCTGATGGCGGCGCAGGACACCGGCGGCGCCATTCGCGGCCGCGGCCGTGGCGATGCCTTCTGGGGCTGGGGCGATGCCGCCGGAGAGGCCGCCGGTCCAATGAACCAGCCCATCCGCATGTTCGTGCTGCTGCCCCCCGCCGCCATCCGCGAAGCCCCTGGCACGCCGCTTGCTGAAGCCGAGCCATGATCGTCACCGACCCGCACCGGCTCTCCATCGCTCCCGCGCATGTTTGGCGCGATACGCCGATGCCCGATGGCGGCCCGCCGCTGGACGGCGATGCCTTCATGCCGATCATGGCCAACATCACCTTCGACGAGTTCCTGCGCGGCCTGAACCCGCTGCACCATATTCCCGTTGTGGGCACGATCTACCGGGCCGCGACCGGGGAGACCATTCCCGCCCCCATGCGCATCCTGGGCGGTGCAGCCTTCGGCGGCGTGCCCGGCATGCTGACGACTGCCGCCATGGTCGCGGTGGAGCAGTTCCAGCCGATGGACCGCATACGCCTGGCGCTGAACGGCCAGCCCGACCCCTTCCTCTCGGCGCCCGGTGGCGCCCCCACCATGCTGGCCCGCACCCCGGCCGAGGCATTGGCCGCCTATGCCCGCTGGACCGGCGTGCCGACCCAGAATACCGCCTTGGCATGATCGCGACCGTATCGGCGGGCGGCTTGCTGCGCTTCCAGGGCCAGGTGCATCGCTGCGCCTTGGGCCGCGGCGGCATCCGCGCCGATAAGCGCGAAGGTGACGGCGCCACACCCCCTGGCCTGCTGCGCATCACCCGCCTGCTCTACCGCGCCGATCGCGGCACGCGCCCGCCTGGCGCCGTGCCGGCCGAACCCATCGCGCCCTCGGATGGCTGGTGCGACGACCCCGCCCATGCCGATTACAACCGCCAGGTCAGCCTGCCACACCCCGCCCGCTGCGAGGAATTGTGGCGCGCAGATGCGGTGTATGACGTGATCGGCGTGCTGGACTGGAACCTATCGCCGGTGCGCGCCGGGCGCGGCAGCGCCATCTTCCTGCATCTGGCGCGGCCGGATTTCTCGCCCACCGAAGGCTGCGTGGCGCTGCATGAACGCGCCCTGCGCGGGCTGCTGGCAGCGGGGATGACGGCGTTGGAAGTGGCCTATTCCGGCTGATAATTCACGCTGCGAAGCAACTCTGTCGCACGCGAGATCTCGGCGGCGATGAAGCGGCGGGTATCGGCGATGCTCTCGGTCACGGGTTCCAGGATCTGCCCGGTCAGCCGCGCCACGATGGCAGGCTCGCGCATCACATCCTGCATCAGCACGTTCACGCGCTGGTTGATCTCGGCCGGCGTGCCGCGCGGCGCCCAGACGCCATACCAGGACTGGAATTCGTAGCCGGCCAGCCCAGCCTCGGCCATGGTCGGCACATCGGGCGCCAGCGGCGAACGCGCCGCGGTGGCGATGCCCAGCGCCCGCACCCGGCCATCGACGGCGGCGGGCAGCAGCGCGAAGGACGGGTCGATCAGCAGCTGCGCATTGCCGCCGATCAGGTCTGTCAGCGCCGGCGCGGTGCCGCGATAGGCGACCATATCCAGGTTGGCGCCGGTGCGGCGGTTGAAGTCGATGGTGGCCAGATGTCCTGCCGAACCCAGCGAGGAAATGGCGATATTCCATTCGCGCGGCCGGGCCTTCGCGGCCTCCACCATCGCCGCCAGCGTGGTTTGCGGCCGGGTACGCGACATGACCATGACCAGCGGCGCGCGGGCGGTGCGGGCCATCACCTCCAGGTCGCGCTCGGGGTCGAATTGCGCATTGCGCAGCACGAGTGGCATGACCGCGGTATTGAAGGCGCTGGCCAGCAGCGTGTAGCCATCAGGGGCAGCCTGCAGTACGGCCTGGGTACCGATCAGCCCGGCACCGCCGGTGCGGTTTTCCACCACAGCGGTGGCACCCAGCTTCTCCTGCAATTGCGCGGCCAGCAGGCGGGCCAGCGCGTCATTCGCGGCACCGGGAGGCCAGGGGCAGATCACACGGATCGGCCGCCCATGCGGCCAGGCGCCTTGGGCATGCACGACGGGCGCGGCCAGCAGGCCGGCCAGGACAAGGCGACGTTTCATGGCGTGTCTCCCTGCACCCAGTCGGGTGCGACGCGGTTGTATTTGATGGCCTGGCGCCAATAGGTGTAGGCGATGTGCAGCGTGCCGTCGGACGTCTGGCACAGCGAAGGATAGGAGAATTCGCGGTTCAGCCGGTCCTTGGAATTATTGGTCATGCAATAGCCGTCACCGGTTTCGAGGTGGCGTTGCCACGGCCAGGTGAGGCCACGATCGGCCGAGATCGCCAGCGTCAGCGGCGCGCGCGGCGCGCCCCAGAAGGCGCTGCGCTCGGTGATGGGTGCCACCTCCGCGCCGCCGATATCATCATAGAGGGATAGGCGCCGCCCAGTGGCATCGGCGCGGCTCGAGGCGTTGAAGACCAGCGCGACCCGCCCATCCATCAGCCGCAACGCCTGCACCGAGGAATTGTTGTTGGGCAGCACCGTGGGCGCAGGCACCGACCAGGTGATGCCGCCATCGAGGCTTTCGGACCGATAGACATGATCCGCCCAGCGGCTGCGGAAGAAGGCCAGCAAAGTGCCGTCGCGCATATCCACGACGGACATGTGAACGCAGCCCCGGCTGCCGGGCACCGCATGTTCGCGCCAAGTGGCGCCGCCATCGGTCGAACGCATCACCGAGGAGGTGTCGAGATCGCCGGTCCAGGCGCCGATGGGCGGCTTGGTGCAGCGCCAGATCGGCAGCAGAAGGACGTTGTCGACCACCGTGATCGGGCTACGGATGAAGGTGCCGAAGCCCGGCTGTTCGCCGAACAGCGTCTCGATCGGCCCCCATGTCGCGCCGCCATCGCGCGAGGTACGCCGGCGGATCATCGCCGTGTCCTGGTTGCCCGCCACCTGCGCCGTCCAGAGCAGCCAGAGCGTGCCGTCGGGGGCGGGGAACAGCAGCGGATTCTGCTCGCTGCGCGCGGGGTCGTCGGACAGGCGCTGCGGCACGGACCAGGCGCTGGCCCCCGCCGCCAAGCGCGAGAAATACACCGAGATGTCCGGCACGCCCTCCTGCGTGCCGCCGAACCACACGCAGCCCAAGTCGCGACCTGGCAGCGGCATGATGAAGGCGGCGTGGTTCTGCACGCAGCGCGTGGGGATGAAGGCTTCGATCCGCGACGGGTCTTCGGATGCGGGCGCCAGGGTTTCCGGGCGCGCGATGGTGTCTGGCATTGCTTCCTCTGGCGCGAAGGGTCGCCTTTTTGCGTCGGCACCGGCCCGCCCCCGCCCGGCCACCCAAATCAGCATAGTGTCGTTGGGTGGCCGGGCGGGGGCGGGCTGGTGCCGCCTTTCGCAAAACTCTAACGGTGCGCGGCAGCAGGGGGCAAGCATCATGCACGCCATCGTCACCGGGGCCAGTTCGGGCATTGGCCGCGCCATCGCCGAACGACTGCTGGCACAGGGCTGGCGCGTCAGCGGCATCAGCCGCACCGCGCCGCCCCAGGGCATTGCGCATCTGCCCGTGGACCTGACCGATGCGGCCGCAACGCGCGCCGCGGTTTCCGGGCTGCGCGCCGATGCCCTGGTACATGCCGCCGGGCTGATGCGCGGCGGCAGGCTCGGCGCGCTGGATGACGCGACCGGCCGCGCCCTGTGGGATGTGCATGTGCAAGCCGCGACCGTGCTGGCCGATGCGCTGCTACCGGGCATGCCCGATGGCGGGCGCATCCTGATGGTTGGCAGTCGCAGCGCCCTTGGGCGGGCCAATGGCAGCCAATATGCCGCCAGCAAGGCTGCGCTTCTGGGCCTGGCGCAATCCTGGGCGGCGGAGCTTGCACCGCGTGGCATCACGGTGAACCTGGTCTCGCCGGCGGCCACCGATACTCCCATGCTGCGCGACCCCGCGCGCGCCGCTGTGGCGCCGAAACTGCCGCCCATCGGCCGGCTGATCCGGCCGGAGGAAGTGGCGGCACTGGCCGTCTTCCTGCTGGGGCCGGAGGCTGGCGCCATTACCGGGCAGCAGATCATGGTCTGCGGCGGGGCATCCCTGCAGGCTTGAGAGCCTCGCGCGATTGTGCAGTGATGCGGCCAAGAAAACACGGCGCCCAGCGCCCCGGGAGACACGCATGACCCAAACCCGTCGCCGCACCCTGGCCGCCAGCCTCGCGCTGTGCGCGGCACCCGCCATCGTCCATGCCCAGGGCTGGCGTCCGGCGCGGCCGATCCGGCTGGTGGTGCCCTTCGCGCCGGGCGGCTCGAACGACATTGTCGGCCGCATCGTGGCCGAGGCCGCGGGCCAGGCGCTCGGCCAGCCCGTGGTGATCGAGAACCGCGCCGGCGCTGGCAGCGTAATCGGCGCCGAGGCCGTGGCCCGTGCCGCGCCGGATGGTCATACGCTGCTGATCAACAGCTCCCACCCCACGGTGCCGGCGATCGTGGCGCGCGTGCCCTACAACACGGTGGCTGATTTCGTCGGCGTCGCGGTGGCCGGGTTCTCGCCGTATGTGCTGGTGACCACGCCGCAGCTGCCCGCGCGCAATGCGCGCGAGTTGGTGTCGCTGCTGAATGCCGCGCCCAACCGCCACAACCTGGCCACGGCGGGCATCGGCAGCGGCGTGCATGTCGCGGCCGAGCTGTTCCGCTCACTGGCGCGGGTACAGGTGGAACTGGTGCATTACCGCGGCGGCGGGCCGAGCGTGGCAGCGTTGATCGGCGGCGAAGCGCAGCTGGGCACGCCCACCATGGCATCCTCGATCGGGCAGGTGCGCGGCGGCGCGTTGCGGGCGCTGGCGGTGCTGGCCGAACAGCGCACCCCGGTGCTGCCGGATGTACCCAGCGCACCCGAAGCCGGCCTGCCCGGCGTCATCCTGGAGGAGTTCTTCCCGATCATGGCGCCAGTCGGCACGCCCGCGCCGGTGCTGGCGGCGTTGGGGGCGGCCTTCGGCGCTGCCATCCAGCAGACCGCACCGCGGCTGAATGAATTGGCCGGAGTCACACCGCGCGCGGGCTATGAAACGCCCGAGCAGGTGATGCACCTGGTGGCCGAAAGCGCGCAGCGGCACACCGCCATCCTGCGCGCTGCCGGCGTGCAGCCGGAATAGCGGATCAGACCGCGACGCGTTCCAGCGGAATGCCGCGGCAATCCATCTCCCAGTCCAGCCCGACCACGGGCGGGCGGCAGAAATGCCATTCCACACCCACTTCCGGCGCGCCGCGGGCGATCACCTCACGCGCGATGACCGGGTAGGGATCGTAAACCGTATAGAGGTTCACCGCGGTCGCCTGGGCATAGGTCACGCCCAGTTCGGCCATGCGGCGTTCCATCTCGTCCATCACTTTGGCGTTCTTGGCCGAGATGCCGACCTGGGTGCGATCACCCAGCGCGATGATGCTTTCCTTGTATGTGGTGCGGCCCTCCTTCGCCTCGCCATTGCCGGCGATAACGAAGCTGGGCGGCGCGGCCGCATCGACCAATGAATAGGTGAATGCATGGAAGGAGGGTTCGGCCGGCGGGGCGATCTCCGGGCAGACATTGCTGCGCGCCACGGGATTCTTGCCATCGGTGAAGATGCCCCACTCCTGGAGCGTCGCGGCGTAGATCTTGTTGAAGGCGATGAACCCATCCTCGGTGAAGGGTTCGGGGCTGCGCAATTCGCAGGCCGCAAAGGCGGTCAGCGGGCGGCCGAGGCCTTCCAGATGCGCCTTGATCCGCGCAAAGCCGGCGGCGATGGACACCGGCTTGCGGAAGCGCACACGTTCCATGCGGTAGCCCGGCAGCGCCACCACGCCGCAAGAATACTGGAAGACTCCGGGGGCGAAGCCGAAGCCGCGTTCTGCCAAGGGGATCATCAGGCGGCGTCCTCCCGGCGATCCTTGACCTTCACATAGGCGACGGACGCGTGCTCCAGGCAATAGGGTTTGCTCGGCATGGATTCGGCGGTGCAGAAGCGGAATTCCTTGGTGCCCGGCTCGCCGATCGGCCAACAGCAGGACTTCGCCACCGCGCGAAAGACGGTCGGCCGGGAGGGCGCGGGCGCCGGACGCGGCATGACGGCCACCGGGGCCGGCAGCGCCGCCGCGGCCGGGCGCAGCAGCTGCACCGGTTCACGCAGCGCAGCGCGCAGCGGCGGCAAGGTCTGCCGGCGCGCGGGCGCGGGCTTGGGGGCCTGGGCGGCATCCCGCCGGATCGGGCTGGGCCGCGCCGGCAGGTTCAGTCGATGTGCCTTGCCCACCACGGCGTTCTTCGAAATGCCCATGCGCCGGCCGATTTCGGCGGTGCTGTGGCCTTCGCTCCACAAACCGCGAAGACGGTCGATCGCC
>JAPLOK010000148.1 GCA_026400775.1 Alphaproteobacteria bacterium
ATGGGGGCCGCCGAATTCTGCTGGCACGCCGCGCGCGACTACACGCTGAACCGCAAGATGTTCGGCAAGCCTTTGGCCGCCACGCAGCTCATCCAGAAGAAGCTCGCGGATATGCAGACCGAGATCACGCTGGGGCTGCAAGCCGCCTTGCGCGTGGGCCGGCTGTTCGATGAAGGTCGCGCCGCGCCGGAAATGATCAGCCTGATCAAACGCAACAACTGCGGCAAGGCGCTGGATATCGCGCGCATGTCGCGCGACATGCATGGCGGCAACGGGATCGTGGACGAATACCATGTCATCCGCCACGTGATGAACCTGGAAACCGTCAACACCTATGAAGGCACGCATGACGTGCATGCGCTGATCCTGGGGCGAGCCATCACGGGGCTGAACGCCTTCGGCTGATGGAACTGGCCAGCGTCGAGCAGGTGCAGCGCGCCATCAACACAGCGCTCGCGCCGGCCTTCCTGCTGGTGAGCGTGGACGCGCTGCTGAACGTGTTGTCGCATCGGCACAACCGTGTCGCCGACCTTCCGCCATGATGGAATACCGCATCGAAAAACTCGGCACCGCAGGCGATGGCCTGGCCACAGGCCCGGTATTCATCGCAGGCGCCCTGCCCAGCGAAACGGTGCGCGCCACGCCCATCGCGCCGGATCGCGCGACGCTGGACGCCGTGCTGACCGCATCGCCCGAACGCGTCGCCCCACCTTGCGCGCATGCCGCCGACTGCGGCGCCTGCGCACTGCAGCACTGGGCGCTGCCGGCGCAGGCCGAATGGAAGCGCGGCCGCATCGAAGCCGCGCTGCGCCGCGCCGGTCAGGATGTGTCGGTCACACTCGCACACCAATCCCGCCCCGGCACGCGCCGCCGCGCCGATCTCTCAGTGCTGCGCCGCGCGGATGGCGCCATCACCATCGGCTTTCACGGCCCCAACGGCGTGCTGGACATCCCCGATTGCCGGCTGCTGCACCCTGAACTGCTGGCGCTGCTGCCGCGGCTGGCGGATGCCATGCGCTCGCTCTCGGGCTTCAACGCGCGCGCCGATGCGGCGATCAACATGCTGGACAGCGGCCCCGACATCCTGCTGCGGCTGGACGCCACGCTGACGGCCCATGACACCCAGCGCCTGGCCTGGTTCGCGGAGGACGCGGGCATCCCGCGCATCGCCACCCGCGCCGGCATCGCCGTGCAGCGTGCGCCGGTGCATCACGCCTTCGCCGGCCGGCGCGTGACGCCACCACCCGGCGCCTTCCTGCAGGCCACCGCCGATGGCGAAGCCGCGATCATCGCCGCCGTGCTGGCCGCGCTGCCCGCCAAGCGCAAGCGCGGCCCGATCATCGACCTCTTCGCCGGCATCGGCACGCTGTCCTTTCCGCTGGCGGAACTGGCCCCCGTGCTGGCCTTTGAAGGTGCGGCCGACGCCGCGGCCGCGCTGGATGCCGGCGCGCGGGCCGCCGGCGGGCGCGTCACTGCGACCCGACGCGACCTGTTCCGCCAGCCGCTGCTGCCCGCCGAACTCAAGCCCGCCACCACCATCGTGCTGGACCCACCCTATGCCGGTGCCGCCGACCAGATCGCGCAGATCATCCGCGCGCCGGGGGCGCCGCTGGTCTATGTATCGTGCAATGCCGTGGCGCTGGAGCGCGACGCGCGCACGCTGCACGCTGCCGGCTATCGCGCCAGCGGCGCCGCGGTCATTGACCAGTTCCTGTGGTCACCGCACGTGGAGGCGGTGATCGGCTTCACGCCACCAAGAGCGTCACGCTGATGTTGCCGCACGTCGCCTTCGAATAAGGGCATGCCTGGTGCGGGGCGGCGACCGGTTCCTCGGCCACCGCACGCTCCAACGCGGACAGCGCCACGGCCAGGAAAAAGCCGCTCTCGTTCAGGTCAATATCCACCTTTGGATCCACGGTGCAGCCGGTGGCGTCCAGCTGCTTCGGCTTGGCCAGGAAATCCATCGCGCCGCCGGAATACGGCGAATGACACCGGGCGAGAAGTTGCTCCGGATTGGTGGTGCCTGCGCGCCCTGGCCCCATGCCCTTGAGCACCAAAGGATCGGACTTCAGCAACCCGTCATCGGCTTTCACATGCCCGTTTACGGCCACCTGCTGCCATCGCGATGCTTGAGTACTTCGCCATGGATTTTCTCCCGTTTTGTAGGCATGACACATCCATCAATCCAGGAGAGACGCCGCATGTTCCTCGCCCGCCGCCATGCCTTCTCCGGTGCGGCTGCCATCGCAGCCGCCGCCAGCCTCCCCGCGGCGGCCCAGCCAGGACCGCTGATGCCGCCTGGCCAAGCGCCTGGCTTCTTTCGCTACCGCGTCGGTGGCTGGCTGGTCACTGCGGTCTCCGACGGGTTTTTCCGCCGCCCGGTCGAGGGCTTCGTGCGCAACGCGCCGCTGGCGGACGTCCAGGCCGTGCTGGCCGAGAGCTTTATGCCGGGCGACCAGTTGGCGATACCCTTCACCGTCACCTTCGCGCAGCGCGGCGACACGCTGCTGGTCTTCGATACCGGCAATGGCGTGACGCCGGCGGGCGCCACTGCCGGCCGCATGATCGCCAACATGGCCGCAGCCGGCATCGACCCCGCCCGCGTCACCCAGGTCATCCACAGCCATTTTGATGGCGACCACATCAACGGCCTGCTCAACGCCGATGGCGGCCGCGCCTTCCCCAATGCGCAGGTGCTGGTCCCCGCCCCTGAATGGGCCTGGTGGACTGATGCCGGCAATGAAACCCGCAGCCCCGAAGGCCAGCGCGCCACCTTCGCCAACACTGCCCGCCGCTTCGCCCCCTACCAAGGCCGCGTGACGCCCTACACGCCCGGCGGCGAGGTGATCCCCGGCGTAGCGTCGATCCCCGCGCATGGCCACACGCCCGGCCACACGCTGCTGCGTCTGCATGACGGCGCGGAGCAGATGATCTTCCTGGCCGACACCGTGAACCGCCCGGAAATCATGGCCCGCCGGCCGGATTGGCAGATCGTCTTCGACTTCGATGGCGACACGGCGGTCACCGTCCGCCGCCGCGTCTTCGACATGGTCGCGACCGATCGTATCCGCGTCACCGGCTATCACTTCCCCTTCCCGGCCAGCGGCTTCATCACCAGGCACACGCAGGGTTTCGGCTTCGTCCCCGCCGACTGGGCAACCGCCGTTTAAGGAGAGACCGCCATGACCGCACGTCGTTCCATGATGCTGGGCGCACTCGCAGCACCCGTGCTGCTGCGCCCTGCCGCGGCGCAGACGGCCGCGCCCGCGGCGCCGGCGCAGGCGCCGGGCTTCCACCGTTTCCGCGTCGGCAGCTTCACCGCCACCACCATCTGGGACGGCTTCGCCACGCGCCAGAACCCCAGCACCGGCTGGGTGGTGAACGCGGACACCGCCGCAGTGGATGGCACGCTGCGTGACGCGATGCTCTCCACCACCAGCCTGGCCAACCCCTATATCGTCACCTTCCTGGAGACGCCGGCGGGGCTGACCATGTTCGACGCCGGCACCGGCGGCCAATTGGTGCCGACCAGCGGCGGCATGATCCAGAACATGGGTGCCGCCGGCCTCGACCCCGCCCGCGTCACACGCATCC
>JAPLOK010000430.1 GCA_026400775.1 Alphaproteobacteria bacterium
CATCGCCGCGCACAACGGCGGCCACACCTTCGGGCGTGCCAGTCATGATCAGGTCGCCCGGTGCCAGTTCCACCAGCTCCGACAGGTTGGCGATCACTTCCGGCACCGACCAGATCAGCTTCGACAGGTCCGAGGTCTGCGTGACCTTGCCATTCACCTTCAGCTCGATCAGGCCCTTGCCCGGGTTCACGCCGGCGGCCGGTACCAGCAGGCCCATGGGCGCGGACTGGTCGAAGCCCTTGCCCATATCCCAGGGGCGGCCGGTCTTCTTGGCCTCGTTCTGGATATCGCGGCGGGTCATGTCCAGGCCGGCGCAATAGCCCCAGACATGGGCCAGCGCATCGGCAATCGCGATGGACTTGCCGCCCGTGCCGATGGCGACGACCAACTCCATCTCGTGATGCAGCGACTTGGTGATGGTCGGGTAGGGCATGTCGGCGTCGTTGATGACGACGGCGTCGGCGGGCTTGGTGAAGTAGAAAGGCGGCTCGCGCGTCGGATCAGAACCCATCTCGATCGCATGCTCGGCATAGTTGCGGCCGACGCAGAAAATCCGGCGAATAGGGAAGAGCGCGTCCGAACCCTTGATCGGCAGAAAAGCCTGGGCTGGCGCGGGAACAACGTAACTTGGCATGCATACCTCCCGTCTATGGCAGAAATGCTTACCATATCACTGTGCTGCGGGAAGGGGTGGGTCAGTTAAGATATTGGTTGAAGTCGCGCGCCTAGCGACGCGATCGGTAACAAAAAAAGCGCCCGACCAGGGGGGTGGTCGGGCGCCCATTATTGTACTTCCGATCGGAAAGGTAGGGCGAACCGGCAGGGGATACCGGGCCGTCCATCGGTGTCTTTCAACACTGACACGTCAAGACTAGCGCGGGACTCGGCAAAACGCAAAAGCTGAATCGCGTGAAAAGCGCGTGACTCGCGTTTGGCCTGTGCTGTTCTTCACGATGCCTTGCGCCCGCGCTTGCCCTTCTTCGGATCATAGCCGCCGCCGCCTGGCCCCATGGGCTTTGGCTTCCAGCCTTCCTTCTTGCCGCGGGAGGGCGCGCTCTCGCGCAGAGAGCGCCCTGCCAGGTTCGGCTGCGGCCCGGCATCAATGCCAAGCTCCAGCGCCTCCAGCCGCTTGATCTCGTCACGCAGGCGGGCTGCGGTTTCGAATTCCAGATCGGCCGCCGCGGCGCGCATCTGCTTCTCAAGCTCCGCGATGCCCGCGCGCAGATCCTTGCCGACGAATTGCGCCGTCGCATCGCCCTCCACGGCCTCCACCGTCACGTAGTCGCCCTGGCTGATATCCTTCAGCACATCGGAAATGCCGCGCGCGATCGTGGTGGGCGTGATGTTATGCGCCGTGTTCCAGGCGATCTGCTTGGTGCGGCGGCGCTCGGTCTCATCGAGTGCGCGCTTCATGCTGTCTGTCATGCGGTCGGCGTAGAGAATCACCCGCCCTTCCACATTGCGCGCGGCGCGGCCGATGGTCTGGATCAGGCTGGTGGTGCTGCGCAGGAAGCCCTCCTTGTCGGCATCCAGGATGGCCACGCGCGCGCATTCGGGAATGTCCAACCCCTCGCGCAGCAGGTTGATGCCCACCAGCACATCGAACACGCCGCGCCGCAGGTCGCGGATGATCTCGATGCGCTCCAGCGTGTCCACATCCGAATGCAAATAGCGCACCTTGACCCCGGCCTCGGTCATGTATTCGGTCAGGTCCTCGGCCATGCGCTTGGTCAGCACCGTCACCAGCACGCGCCCGCCGGCGCGCGCCACCTCGCGGCAT
This sequence comes from Alphaproteobacteria bacterium, assembly GCA_026400775.1. Taxonomy (GTDB): domain Bacteria; phylum Pseudomonadota; class Alphaproteobacteria; order Acetobacterales; family Acetobacteraceae; genus Rhodovarius. The sequence continues at coordinate 1,781 of JAPLOK010000430.1, forward strand.
TCGGCCAGCAGGTCATCCACCTGGCCCTCGACGGGGCGGATGTCGCAGATCGGGTCGATCAGGCCGGTGGGGCGGATCACCTGTTCGGTGAAGACGCCGGCGGTGCGTTCCATTTCCCAAGTCCCGGGTGTCGCCGAGACGAACACTGTCTGCGGGCGGAACTCGTCCCATTCCTCGAAGCGCAAGGGCCGGTTGTCGATGCAGGAGGGCAGGCGGAAACCATGCTCCGCCAGGATCGCCTTGCGCGCATAGTCGCCGCGGAACATGCCGCCGATCTGCGGCACGGTGACATGGCTTTCATCGACCACCAGCACCGCGTTCTCCGGCAGGTACTCGAACAGCGTCGGCGGCGGCTCGCCCGGATTGCGGCCCGAGAGATAGCGCGAATAATTTTCGATCCCTTTGCAGGAGCCGGTGGTCTCCATCATCTCCATGTCGAAGGTGGTGCGCTGTTCCAGGCGCTGCGCCTCCAGCAGGCGCCCCTGCGCATGCAGTGCCGCGAGCTGTTCCTTCAACTCCACTTTGATGCGCTGCACCGCCTGCGACAGCGTGGGGCGCGGTGTCACATAGTGGCTGTTGGCGTAGAGATTCACGCGCTCCAACTCCGCCGTGACTTCGCCCGTCAGCGGGTCGAATTCGCGGATGCCATCCACCTCATCGCCGAACATGCTGATCCGCCAGGCGCGGTCTTCCAGCTGCGAGGGCCAGATATCCACGCTCTCCCCGCGCACGCGAAACGCGCCGCGCTGGAAGCCCATGTCGTTGCGCCGATACTGCTGCTCCACCAGCCCCTTGATCAGCACATCGCGATCGATGCGCCCGCCGCGCTCGAGCTTCACCACCATGCGCGAATAGGTCTCGACCGAGCCGATGCCATAGATGCAGGAGACGGAGGCCACGATGATCGCGTCATTGCGCTCCAGCAGCGCCTGCGTGGCAGCATGGCGCATGCGGTCGATCTGTTCGTTGATCTGGCTGTCTTTTTCGATGTAGGTGTCGGTGCGCGGCACATAGGCTTCGGGCTGGTAGTAGTCGTAGTAGCTGACGAAATACTCCACCGCATTGTCGGGGAAAAAGCTCTTCATCTCGCCATATAATTGCGCCGCCAGCGTCTTGTTCGGCGCCAGGATCAGCGCCGGGCGCTGCAGCGCCTCCACCACCTTGGCCATGGTGAAGGTCTTGCCCGAACCGGTGACACCCAGCAGCACCTGGTCGCGCTCACCGGCCTCCAGTCCCGCGATCAATTCGCGGATCGCGGCCGGCTGGTCGCCATTGGGCTCGAAGGGGCTTTCCACGCGCAAGCTGTGCGTGCGTGGCAGAGGCGCCTGGCGGATGGGTTTGAAGGTGACCGGGGTGAACAGTTGGTTCATTCTCCCAATCTAGGCCCGATGAGCGGCTTGCGGGAGGGCAAGCGGATCATCGCCGCGCACTGAAGCCCTGCCGGCACTGGCGCCCCACCCATCGGCCAGCATGCGCCGTGCCCATCGCGCCAATAGTTCATTCAGCCGTAACGCGAAATCAATCCCCGCTTAAGGCGGCGCCACCACGATGGGTTTGTGCCGAAGCATGACCGCCGCCCCGCCTCGACTGATGCGATGCTCGCCACCGCGCATGTGCTGTCGGTCGCCTTCCAGCCGATCGTCGATGCCAAGACCGGCCAAGTCTATGCACAGGAATCCCTCCTGCGTGGCTTCGACGCGATGGGCTACGCCGATCCACCCAGCCTTATCGACCATGCCGCCGAACTCGGCTGCCTGCCGGCGCTGGAAGCGGTGCTGCACCAGCGAGCGGTGCGCGCCTTCGCGGCGCTCGGCCTGCCCGAGGCACGGCTGTTCCTGAACCTGGATGGGCGGTCGGTGGAGCAGGCGGGCATCACCGTGCTGTCGCCCGCACTGCGCGAGGCGGAGCGCCAGGGCATCCCCATGCAGGCGATCTGCATCGAGCTCGGCGAACGGCATCGTGCCGCCATGCTGGGCCGCTTCACCACCGCGCTGGGTGCGCTGCGCGAACGCGGGCTGCGGGTCGCGGCCGATGATTTTGGTTCGGGCTTCAGCGAGATCCGCATCCTGTTCGATGGCCAGGTGGACTACGTGAAGGTGGACCGTTTCTTCGTCTCCGGGGCGAAGGACAATAAGCGCAAGCTGTTCTTCCTGCGCCGGCTGATCGCCTTCGCCCATGCGCTGGGCATGCGCGTGATCGCTGAGGGCGTCGAGACGACCGAAGACTACCTCGCCTGCCTCGACGCCGGGGCCGACTTGGTTCAGGGCTGGTTCATCGCCCGCCCGCAGACCGACCATGCGCTGCTTCTGCCCGAATACGGTGCGGTGGCCGAGGCGCGGAAACTCGAACGCCGGCAGCGCCGCGCCACGCCCGCGCAGGCCAGCCTGATCGAGGCGCTCGACACCAGCCCGCCGCTGCGCCGCGGCGACGACATCGACACGCTTTTCACGCGCTTCGCCCAGGACCCGGCCTTGCGCGCCGTCGCCCTGGTCGATGAGAGCTGGGCTCCGCTCGGCTTGGTGCGTGAAAGCGAACTGCGCCCCTACGTGTTCAGCCGCTATGGCCGCGACCTGCTGCGCAACCGCAACCGCCAGATGCGCGTGCAGAACTTCGCTTCCGCCTGCCCGGTGCTGGACGCCGCAGTCCCCGCCGAGGAGTTGATGCAGGCGTTCCTCGCCACGCCCGATGCCGATGGGGTCATTCTGACGCGCGATGGCCGCTATCTCGGCCTGCTCTCGGCCAATGCGCTGCTGCATGCCATCCAGGAGCGCCGCCTGCGCAGCGCGGTCGAGCAGAACCCGCTGACGCATCTCCCCGGAAACACCGCCATCGCCGACTGGATCGAACAGGCCGGCCCGGATACCGAGGCGAGCCGCACCCTCGCCTATTTCGACTTCGACAACTTCAAGCCCTTCAACGACCATTTCGGCTTCCGCCGCGGCGACATGGCCATCAGCCGCTTCGCCGAACTGCTGCGGCGCGACTTCGCGATGCAGCGCGGCAGTTTCATCGGCCATGTCGGCGGCGACGACTTCTTTTTGGGCCTGCGCATCACCGACCGCGAGGGTGTGATGCACGCTCGCCGTGCCGTCTCCAGCGTCCTCGGCGATTTCCGCGCAGCCATGCACGGCTTCCACACCCCCCAGGAGCAGGACCAGGGCTGGTTCCTCGGTCATGACCGCACCGGCGCCGAACGGCGCTTCCCGCTGCTGGCGTGCTCGGTCGTGCTGATCGAAATCCCGACCTGGACGGCAGTGGAGCCTGAAGCCCTGCCGCGCCTGGTCGCCGACCACAAGCCGCACGCCAAGCTGGCCGCCAATGGCATGGCGCTGCTGCGCCTGCCCTCGCACCACAGCCGCGTGGCCTGAACCGCCGCTCTACACGCCGATGTGCTGATGCGCCGCGATTCGTGTAGTCGTGCTTTGCGCCTTGACACACCATGCTATCGACATGCGAACCCAAGCCGAGCCGGGCCTGCGACCAGCCACACCCGAGGCGCTGCTGGCTGGGGCATTGGCGCTGCGCATCGCGCTGCAGCCAATCGTGCGCGCCCATGATGGCCGTGTCGTGGGGCATGAGGCGCTGCTGCGCGGCGAGCATGCGCTGGGCTTCACCACGCCGCCGGCGCTGCTGGATCATGCCCATCTGCTCAGCTGCCTGGCGGCCCTGGAGGCTATGCTCCATATCCGCGCCGTCGAGTCCTTCGCTGCCGTCGCCCCATGCTGTTCCACCCTGTATCTGAACCTCGACGGTCGCTCGCTCGCGCAAGGCGGACTTGCGGTTTTGGCCCCCGCATTGTGGTCCGCCGAACAGCACGGCATCCCCCGGGACCGCATCTGCATCGAACTGGGTGAGACACATCGTGGCCTGCTGGCGCCCGACACGGCGGGGCTGCTGCGCGCCATGGGTCTGCGCGTGGCGCTGGATGATCTGGGCAGCGGCTTCTCGGAATTTCGCAGCCTGGCGGGTGGCGCGATCGACGTGGTGAAGCTCGACCGCGTGCTGGTGGCCGAATCCGGGCGCGACCAGCGCCGGCAGGATTTTCTGGCCGGCCTGGTGCGTTTCGCCCATGGCTTGGGCGCGCAGGTGGTGGCCGAGGGTGTGGAAACCGCCGCTGATTGCGCCGCCTGCCGCGCCGCTGGCGTGGACCTGCTGCAAGGCTGGTTCATCGCCCGCCCCGAGGAGGACCACCCGAGCCTGGCGCGCCACTACCCGCAGGTGGCGCCCCGCGCGCCGCGCCCGGCCGCCTTCGCGCGCCATTGACCGCAGCCCGCGGGCGGCCCCAGGCTTGCCGCCCGGGAGGACACAACAATGCCAGACGCGCTGCTGCCCACAGCCGCCGAGTTCGACACGTACCTGGACAGCATTCGCCGCCTGGTGCGTGACGCGCTGATCCCCGCCGAGCCTCGGCTGGACGGCCAGGAAACCCTGCCCGAGGATCTGACCCTGCGCTTGGCGGAGATCGGCCTGTTCGGCATCTCCATCCCCTCCCGCTGGGGCGGCCTGGGGTTGACCATGGAACAGCAGGTGCGCGTGATGTTCGAGGTGACCTATGCCTCGGCCGTCTATCGCGCGCGGTTTTCCACCACGATCGGGCTGGGCAGCCAGCCCATCCTGTACAACGGCACAGATGCGCAGCGCGCCGAATGGCTGCCGCGCATGGCCAGTGGTGCTGCGACGGCCGCCTTCGCGCTGACCGAACCCGAAGCTGGCTCCGATGCCGGCGGGGTGCGCACCCTAGCGCTGCGGGATGGCGATGACTTCGTCATCAACGGCTCCAAGCGCTACATCACCAATGCCCGCCAGGCGGATGTGTTCATCGTGATGGCCCGCACCGAAGCCGGCACGCGCGATGCAGCCGGCATCTCGGCCTTCATCGTGCCGGCGGGCACGCCCGGCCTCTCCTGCGGGCCGGCCGATCGCAAGATGGGCCAGGATGGCAGCGCGACGTCGGAGGTGTTCTTCGATGATGTGCGCGTGCCGGCATCGGCGCTGATTGGCGGGCGTGAGGGCGGCGGCTTCAAGACCGCCATGCGGGGCATCAACCATGCGCGACTGCATGTGGCCGTCACCTGCGTGGGGCAGGCGCAGCGCCTGCTGGACGAGACGCTGGCCTATGTGAAGCAGCGCAACCAGTTCGGCCAGCCGCTGGCGGAATTCCAGCTGGTGCAGGCGCATTTGGCCGATAGCCGCGCCGATGTGCTGGCAGCCCGCAGCATGATCCTGGAAACCGCCCGCGCCTTCGATGCGGCGGGCGAAGCACAGGGCGGCATCATCGCCGACATCGCCTGCTGCAAGTTGTTTGCGTCGGAGATGCTGGGGCGCGTCGCCGACCGCGCGGTGCAGCTGCATGGCGGCGCTGGCTATATGCGCGGCATGGTGGTGGAGCAGCTGTTCCGCGACGCACGCCTGTTCCGCATCTTCGAAGGCGCGTCCGACATCCAGCGCCTGCTGATCGGTAAGACGATGGTGCGGGCGTGAAGCGCCGCCTCTTCCTCGCCGCGCCGGCGCTCGCGCTGCCCGCCGCCGCACAGCCGCAAAGCCTGCGCATCATCAGCCCCTATGCGCCGGGTGGCGCGTCGGACACGCTGTCGCGCTTCGCGGCGCAGGCGCTGCAAGAGACGCTGGGCGTGACCGCCGTGGTGGAAAACCGCCCCGGCGCGGGCGGTAACCTGGGCGCGGAAATGGTCGCGCGCGCGGCACCCGATGGCGCCACCTGGCTGACCATCGCCGCCGCGCATGCCGCCAATGTGACGCTGTACCGCCGCCTGCCCTTCGACATCCTGCGCGACTTCGTCCCCGTGGCGGTGCTCGGCATGGTGCCCAACATCCTCTGCGTGCACCCTGGCGTGCCCGCGCGCAGCTTCGCCGAGTTCATCGCCTGGGCGCGCACGCAGCCGCAGGGCATCAACTACGGCAGCGCCGGCATCGGCACGCTGCCGCATCTGATCATGGAACTGGTCCGCCATCGCGCGGGCTTCCAGGCGGTGCACGTGCCCTTCCGCGGCAGCGCGCCGGCCATCACGGAACTGGTCTCAGGCCGCATCCAGGCGACCTTCGAGAACCTGCCACCCTCCGCCGCGCAGGCCCGTGCCGGCGGCATCCGCGCCATCGCGATGTCCACCCCGCAGCGCCTGCCTGACTGGCCGGATGTGCCCACCGTCGCCGAGACCTGGTCGGGCTTCGAAGCCGTCGCCTGGCAAGCCCTGATGGCACCGGCCGGCACACCACCAGCCATGGTCCAGCGCGTGGCCGACACCGTGCTCACCGCCGCACGCAACCAGGCCACACGCCTGCGCGGCATGGGGATCGAACCCGGCACGATCGGGCCCGACACCTTCCCCGCCTTCCTGCGCGCCGAGGTGGAGAAATGGGCCGAGGCGGTGCGGATTTCCGGAGCGACGGCGGAGTAGCGCCCTGGGGGAGGGACGCTTGGTGACCTTCGGTCCCCAACCCCCAGACCCCCACCCTACCGTCGCCAGGGACTGCGCTGCCACATCGCCCCATACTCCGCCGCCTGGGCTTGCACGAAGGCGGTCATGGTTGCGCGGTCCATGTGGCGCACGACGACGAAGTCGCGTTCGGCCATGGCGCGGAATTCGGGGTTGTGTGCGACCTCGCGGATTGCGTCTTCCCAACGGCGCAGTGCGGGTTCGGGCGTGCCGGTGGGCAGGGCGATACCGCGGGCGGAGCCGGCGGCGAGTGGGAAGCCGTTCTCGGCGAAGGTGGCGATGTCCGGTGCGCGGTCCCAGCGTTCGCGCTCCATCAGCGCCAGCACGCGCAATGCGCCCTGGTTGTGCGCGCGCACCGTCAGCGACACGGTGGAGACACTGCCCGCCACATGCCCGCCCTGCACCAGCTGCACCGCCTGCGCGGCACCCGGCGTGGGCACCCAGGTGAAGCGCACGCCGGCTGCGGCTTCGAGCTGCATGCTGGCCAGATGTGGCGCGCTGCCGGCGCCGGCACCGGCGATGGTGACTTCCTCGGGGCGTGCGCGGGCATCCTCGACCAGCTCGCGCAATGTGCGCCAGCGGGCGTTGGGCGCGACGAACAGCGTGTAGGGTTCGTCGGTCAGCAGGCCGGCATAGGCGAAGCTGTCCTGCCGATAGCGCGGCGTGTTGTCGAACAGCGCGGTGACCAGCGCGGGGAAGGAGACCAGTGCCGCGATGCGCCCATCCGGCGCGGCCGCGGCCAGGTCGTTCAGCATGATCATGCCACCCGCGCCGGGGCGGTTCACAACGATGATCTGCGCCCCCAGCAGCCGTTCCAGGAAGGGGGCGGCCATGCGCGCGGCCAGGTCGATATTGCCGCCGGCGGCGAAGCCCACGAAGAGCTGGATTGGCCTTTCCTGCGCCCGGGCGATGGCGGGCAGGGCAAGGGCGGTGAGGAGGGTGCGGCGATGCGGCATAGCGCCACGCTACCATTGCCGACCGGGCGCGGCGCAAGTTTGCAGGTGGACGCGCGGCACGTTCCATCGCAGGCTCTGCCCAGTCGGAGGGCACCCATGCTGCGATTCAGCAATTTCCTGTTTCCCGAAAGCCGCGACCCCGCGCATGACCAGGATGTGATCCAGGAATCGCTCGCCGAGGCGCGGCTCTGCGACGAGCTGGGCGTGGAGGTGCTGTGGCTGGCCGAGCACCATTTCGACGGCAATTGCGCCTATGTGGACCCGGTGACTTTCGCTGCCGCCGTGCTGTCCTGCACGAAGCGCATCAAGGTGGGTTTCGCTGTGGCGCAGGTCTCGCTGCATCACCCCACGCGGCTCGCCGAGCAGATGTCGCTGCTCGACAATATCGGGCGCGGCCGCGTGATCGTGGGGTTGGGGCGCGGCACGGCTTACAACGTGTACGAATACCAGGGCTATGGCATCCCGGCCGAGGAGGCGCTGGAGCGCTACGAGGAGGCGGAGCAGATCATGCTGCGCGCCTGGACCAGCCCTGATGGCTTCGAGCACCAGGGGAAATTCTGGCAGATCCGCATGCCGCATTTCCGCCCGCAGCCCTTCACGCAGCCGCACCCCTATCTGATCCGCGCGGCGAGCAGCGAGGATGGCGCGCTGCACCTGGCGCGGCGCGGCGTGCCCTTCCTGATGAATGTGCAGTCGCTGGAGACCACGGCCACCCGGCTTTCGGCCTATCAGCGCGTGATGGCCGAAAGCGGCTTCGATACGGCCCATATCGCCCGCTGCATGGATGAGAGCTGGGTCTGGCGCAATGTCGTGGTGGCCGAGACCGATGCGCAGGCGCGCGACATCGCGATCCCGTCCTTCGAGGCGATGCAGGC
>JAPLOK010000294.1 GCA_026400775.1 Alphaproteobacteria bacterium
ACCAGCCCGACCCAGGGCGTGATCCGCGTGCGCGACGCGCTGGCGCAGTTCATCTTCAAGGTGGAGAAGGCCAAGATCCGGGTGATCTCGCCCGATGTCGGCGGCGGCTTCGGCCTGCGTGGCAAGATTTTTCCGGAATCCGCGATGGTGCTGTGGGCGGCCAAGCGGCTCGGCCGGCCGGTGAAATGGCGCGCCGATCGTACCGAGACCATGCTGTGCGACCCGCATGGCCGCGACCATGTGACGGAGGCGGAAATGGCCTTCGACGCACACGGAAAAATCCTCGGCATGCGCGTGCGCACCACGGCGGCGATGGGCGCCTATCTGATGGATTTCGGACCGCGCATTCCAACCGTCGCTGGCGGGCGCATCCTGGGCACCGTCTATGACATGCAGGCGGTGGATGTGGAGGTGCGCTGCGTCTTCACCAACACCACACCCACCGATGCCTATCGCGGTGCGGGACGGCCTGAGACGGCCTATGTGATCGAGCGCCTGTTGGATCTGGGCGCTGCCGAATTCGGCATCGCGCGCGAAGAGATCCGTGCGCGCAACTACATCAGGCCGGAGCAGATTCCTTACACCAACTGCGTCGGCAACGTGATCGATTCCGGGCGCTTCGAGGAGACTCAGGAGCTGACGCTGAAGCTTGCCGATTGGGATGGGTTTGCGGCGCGCCGTGCTGCCAGTGCCGCCCGCGGCAAGCTGCGCGGCCGCGGGCTTGGCTATTTCATCGAGGCCTCCGGCGGCCAGCCCTTCGAATGGGCGCGCGTGACGATGCGCGATGATGGCGGCGCCGACCTCACCATCGGCACCTTCAACCACGGCCAGGGCCATGAGACAGCCTATGCGCAGCTGCTGCACACCAAGCTCGGCATTCCCTACGACAAGGTGCGCCTGGTGCAGGGCGACACGGATGTCGTGGAGAATGGTGGCGGCACCGGTGGTTCGCGGTCCTCCCAGATGGGCGGCGTCGCCACCACCCGGGCGGGTGAGTTGGTGGTCCAGAAGGCCAAGCGCATCGCCGCGCACCTGCTTGAAGTGGGCGCGGGCGACATTGAATTTGACGCAGGCCGCTTCCGTGTGGCCGGCACCGATCTCTCGCGTGGTTGGGCGGAGATCATCGCCGCCTCCAACGATCCGGCGCGCCTGCCGCCCGGCGAGAAGCCGGGCCTCGACGAACAGCTCACCTACAAGCGCGACACCGAGTGCAACTTCCCCAATGGTTGCCACACCGCCGAGGTCGAGATCGACCCCGAGACCGGTCATGTCGAACTGGTGCGCTACGCCGCCATCGATGATGTGGGCGTGGTGATCAACCCGATGTTGGTGCATGGCCAGTGCCATGGCGGCATCATGCAGGGCATCGGCCAGGCGATGTTCGAACATGCGCAATACGACTCGGAATCTGGCCAATTCCTGACCGCAACCTTCCAGGACTACTGCATGCCGCGCGCGGCCGATGCGCCGGAATTCGAGGTGGATCTGAACGTGGTGCCGAACCCGTCCAATGACCTCGGCGTGAAGGGCGCGGGCGAAGGCGGGGCCTGCGGTGCGCCGCCGGCTATCGTCTCGGCGGTGTGTGATGCGCTGGGGATTGCGCATATCGACATGCCCATCACGCCGGAGCGGGTCTGGGCCGTGCTGGGCGCGAAGGCGGCATGAGCCAATACTTCATCCCTGCCGTCTTCATGCGCGGCGGCTCCTCGAAGGGCGTGTTCTTCCACGCGAAGGACATGCCCGGGAACCGCGATGCGGTGCTGCTGGAAGTGTTAGGCTCGCCCGACCCCTATGGCCGCCAACTGGATGGCATGGGCGGTGGCATTTCCTCGCTCTCCAAGGGCGTGATCATCGGCCCGCCGACGCGCGATGATTGCGATGTGGACTACCTTTTCGCCCAGGTCGCGGTCGACAAGCCCGTGGTCGACTGGAAGGGCAATTGCGGCAATCTCTCCTCCGCCGTGGGCCCCTTCGCGGTCGATGAAGGCCTTGTCCGTGTGGCCGATGGCGAGGCGTTGGTGCGCATCCACCAGATCAATACGAAGAAGGTCATCCATGCCCGCTTCCCGGTGCGCGGCGGCCGGGCGGAGGTGCGGGGTGACACCGTCATCGCCGGCGTGGCCGGCAGCGGCGCGCGCATCCGGCTGGACTTCATGGCGCCTGGCGGCACGCTGACCGGCGCGCTGCTGCCCACCGGCAACGTCATCGACACGATCGAGGGCATGCCCTGCAGCATGATCGATGCCGCACACCCAGCGGTGTTCTTCGGCGCGGCCGATCTCGGCCTGACCGGCACCGAAAGCCCTGACCAGATCGAAGCCATCCCCGGCATGATGGCGCGGCTGGACGAGTTGCGCCGCCTTGCCGGGGTGCGCATGGGGCTTGCAGCCACGCCGGAAGCGGTGGGGCTCGCAGCACCGCGAATCGCCGTCGTCGGCCTGCCCGCCGATGCACGGCTGTTGGATGGCTCCGTGCTGCCCGCCGCCGCGCAGGATATCCAGGTGCGAATGCTGTCGATGGAGCGCGCGCATCGCGCCGTGCCGCTGACTGGCGCACTGGCACTGGCCACGGCCTGCCGCATCACCGGCAGCCTGCCGCACGCCTTCTGCCGTTCGGGCGGTGTGGAAATCCGTGTGGCGCAGCCGTCGGGCGTGATCGCCGTGGGCGCCGAGATACGCCAGGACAACGCCGGCTGGCATGCCGATAGTGCGGCCGTGTTCCGCACCGCACGCACGTTGATGAAGGGCGCGGTTGCCATCCGGGCTTGACCCTGCCTGGAACGCGATATGACACTGTACTGTTATGGGAGGGTTCGCGCAGCGTGAAGAACCGTTTTCGTGTGGGTTACGTGGGTTGGGTGCCGCATCCCAATTTTCTGGCCACCGCCGCATCGGACCCGCATCTGGAGGTCCTGGCGATTCCGATGGACCAGCCGGTGGCCAAGACCATCGCGCAGCTGGCCACCTGCCAAGCCTATTACGTGATGGCGGCGCGCGACGAATTGCCGCGCGAACTGCATGTGCATGCGCAGCTGCTCGCGCAATTGCCCGAGCTGCTGGTCGCGGCCAGCTACGGCGCCGGCTATGACACCTGCGACCCGGGCGCCTGTTCGGCTTCCGGGGTGCTGCTGCTGAACCAGGCCGGAGGCAATGCCGAGGGTGTGGCCGAGCATGCGGTCGGCATGATGCTCGCCTGCCTCAAACGCATGCCCGAGGCGCATGCCGCGATGAAGGCTGGCCGCGCTGCGGACCGCGCCGCGCTGATCGGCCGTGACATCCGGGGCATGACGGTGGGCCTAGTGGGCTGCGGCAATGTTGGCCGGCGCGTGGCGGAAATTCTGCAACTCGCATTTTCCTGCCGCGTGATCGCGGTGGATCCTTATGTGGACAGCGCCGCGCTGGCCGCGCGCGGCATCGAGAAGGTGCCGCTGACGCAATTGCTGATGGATGCCGATGTGGTCAGCATCCATTGCCCGCTGACGCCCGAAACCCGCGGCATGATCGGCGCCGATGCCTTCGCCGCGATGAAGCCCGGCGTGGTCTTCGTGACAACCGCGCGCGGCTCCATCCATGACGAGGCGGCGTTGCTGGCGGCGCTCGAGGAAGGCCAGATCGCCGGCGCGGGCCTTGATGTCTGGGCGCAGGAACCGCCGCCGACGGACCATCCGTTGCTGCACCATCCGCGGGTCATCGCAAGCCAGCATACCGCCGGCGTGACCGAGCAGTCGCGCGCGAATATCACGCGGATCGCGGCACTCGCCTTCAGTGATGTCGCGGCCGGGCGCACGCCTCCGCGCATCATCAACCCTGATGTGCTGCCGCGCTGGCGCGAACGCTACCGGGGGCAGACCGGCCGCACGATCAGCTGACGCTTTTGCTCCACTGATTGACGTTCCAGTCGCCGCCTGGAGCGATCAGGGCCGAACTGTCTCCCACGCCCAGGCCCGCGCTGCGGCATCGCGCGCGCGCCAGGCGGCGATGGCATCGGCATGGCGCTTGGTCAGGCTGATATCGTCCAGGCCATGCAGCATCGCGTCGCGCTTGCGCGGGTCCGTCGCGAAGGGAATTTCCACGCCTGTTGGTGTTACCACCACCATGCGTTCGAGGTCGACCGTGGTGCGCGCATTGCCCGGCGCCGCCTCGGTCTCTGCCGCGATGCGGCGTACATCCTCGATCGGCAGGCGCACCGGCAGCAGGCCGTTCTGGAAGCAATTGGCAAAGAAGATGTCGCCGAAGGATGGCGCGATCACGCAGCGCACACCCATGCCCATCAGTGCCCAGACCGCGCCCTCGCGCGAGGAACCGCAGCCGAAATTCTCGGCCGCCAGCATGATCGCGCCGTCCTTGTACTCGGCGCGGTTCAGCAGGAAGTCAGGGTCCGCGCGCAGGCGCTCGAAGGCGTAGGGGCCAAGCCCCTCCCGCGTGCCGCCCAGCAGCCGCTGGATGGGGATGATGACATCGGTGTCCACATTCGCGCGCATCAGCGGGATCGCGACCGAGGTGACGCTCTTGAACGCTTCCATCAGAACCCCCTGACATCCACCATGGCGCCGGCCAGCGCCGCGGCCGCGGCCATGGCGGGACTGGCCAGATGCGTGCGCGCGCCGGTGCCCTGGCGGCCCACGAAATTGCGATTGCTTGTGGACACGCAACGCGCACCCGCCGGCACAGTTTCGCCATTCGCCGCGACACACAGCGCGCAGCCAGGCTCACGCCATTCGAAGCCTGCGTCCAGGAAGGCGCGATGCAGGCCCTCGCTTTCCGCCTGCTGCTTCACGATCTCGCTGCCCGGCACCACCCAGGCGGTGACATGCGGCGCCACGCGCCGGCCGCGCAGCACGGCGGCCGCGTCACGCAAATCCGACAAGCGCGAATTCGTGCAGGACCCGATGAAGACCCAATCCACCTTGGTGCCAGCAAGCGCCTGGCCCGCGCGCAGCCCGATATACTCCAGCGCCGCGGCATCGGCATTGTCCGGCACGCGGCCGGTGATGGGTGCGACATGCTCGGGGCTGGTGCCCCAGGTGATCTGCGGCGCGACATCGGCCATGTCGATCAGATGGTCGGTGTCGAACACCGCGTCGTCATCGCTGGGCAGCTGGCGCCAATCGGCCAGGGCCGATTCCCACGCGCGACCCTTCGGCGCGAAATCACGGCCTTCGAGATAGGCGAAGGTCACGTCATCGGGCGCCACCATGCCCACCTTGGCACCCATTTCGATGGACAGGTTGCACAGCGTCAGTCGCTGTTCCAGTGACAGCGCGCGCACCGCGCTGCCCGCGTATTCGATCGCGTATCCGGTGCCCGCCGCGGTGCCGAAACGCCCGATCGCGGCCAGAATCATGTCCTTCGCGCTCACGCCCGCGCCGCGCGTGCCCTCGTAGCGGATGCGCATGCGCTTGGGCTTGCGCTGCGGCAAAGTCTGCGTGGCCAGCGCATGCCCCAATTCGCTCGCGCCGATGCCGAAGGCCATCGCGCCGACACCGCCATTGGTGCAGGTATGGCTGTCGCCGCAGGCCAGCGTTACGCCCGGCAGCACGATGGCCAGTTCCGGCGCCATCACATGCACGATGCCATGTCCGCGCGCGCCCAGGCCGAAATAATGCACCCCGGCCTTCGCGGAATAAACGCGCAGGGATTTTTCCAGCGCCTCGCCTGTCTTGAAGGTCGCGGCACTGCGCCCCGGCGCCGATGACACCGCATGATCCGGCACGGCAAACACCTTGCGCGGCTCGGCCACATTGTGCCCAGCCTCGGTGATCTCGCGGATCGCGCGGCCACCGGACAGGTCATGGATCAGGATGCGGTCCAGATAGAGCAGAGACCAGCCATCACCCAACTCGGTGACGACATGCTGGTCCCAGATCTTGTCGAACATCGTGCGCGGCATGGCGTCCCCCAACTCAATCCAGCAGCGTGTTGTCCACGCATGCGGCGTGGCCCGGCTTGCGCCGGATGGCGCCCGCAGTGAACGTGGCATGCTCCAGCCTTTCCCACGGTTCGGGCGGGAAGAACGGCGTGCGCGGCCAGATGCCGAGCGGGCGATAGCGTGTGATGCAACGCGCGATCATCGCCGCGTCCAGGTCGACGAAGAATGGCGCGACGGTGTGCGCGACCTCCGCATCAGGCGTCGCGTGCAGCCAATCCAGAGTGTGGCCCAGCCCGCGCAGCATGGCCCGGAATTCCGGTGCGTATTCACGCAGATTCGCCGTCGTGCTCATGAAGGTCGTGTAGGCGGTCGGCCCGCGCGTTGCCGCTGCGTGCCAGACCGCGCAGCCCGCATCCTCCAGCCGAGAGACGAAGGGCTCAAAGACCTGGATCACATCCACATCGCCGCGCAACAGTGCCGCAGAATTCTCGGCCATGGTATGCGTCGCATCGCGGTTCAGCGCGTCGGGGTCCAGGCCGTCCTGGCGGATATCTTCCTGCAAGGCCCACCAGGGGGTCGGCACCTCGGCCACACTGGCAAACCGCAGCCCCGCCAGCTCGCGCAACCGAAACTCTGTGCGCGGCCCGCGTCCCACCAGGAAGAACGGATCACCCAGAACGGCCGCGCCGAAATTGCGCAGGGGGCATGCCGGGTCCGCATCATGCGCCAACATCAACCGCATCGGCCCCCCCCAGGCGATTTCCGCGCGCCCTTCCAGCACCGCGTCCTTCGCGCGCGCGGGTTCCCCGCCATCCAGCAGCGTCACATCAACGCCCTGTGCTGCGTAATCCCCGCGCGCGAGTGCCGCATAGAACGGCACATAAAAGACGGCGCGGAAGGTTTCCTGCAGGCGGATCGGTCGCATCGGTGCTTCCCTCATGGTTCGCGCCACTGCACCATCTGTGCATCGCCACCACAAGGAGGCCCCGATGCGAATCACCCGCCGCGCCCTGCCCTTTCTCGCCATGCCCGCGCTCGCGCAGGAACGCCGCCCGCTGCGGCTGATCATCCCGGTCGGCGTTGGCGGCGTCACCGATGTGGTGGGCCGCATCCTGGCCGAGGCGATGCAGCCACTGCTGGGCCGCACCATCGTGCCCGAGAACATCGTGGGCGCCGGTAGCACCGTGGGTGCTGCCGCCTTTCACCGTGCGCCCAATGACGGCAGCACGGTCTTCATCGGCACCAACAATCACCCGGTCATGCGCTCGGTCTATCCGAACTTCCCGCATGACCCGGTGCGCGATTTCGTGCCACTTGCGGGCGTCGGCGCGCAACCCTTTGTCGTCGCGGTGCACCCCGCGGTGCCGGCACAGGATGTGGCCGGGCTGCTGGCCTGGCTGCGCGCGCAGGGCGAGGCAGCGAATTACGGCGCCGCCAACCCCGGCGCCACCAACCACCTGGCCGGCGAATTGCTGAAGCAGATGTCGGGCGCGTCCTTCACCATCGTGCCCTATCGCACCGCCGCGAATGCCGTGCAGGACCTGGTGGCCGGCCGCATGCAGCTCACGATCGACAGCCCGACCATGCTCGCGCCGCTGGCGCGCGATGGCCGTGTGCGGCTGCTGGCCTTGTCCAGCGCCAATGCCTCCGCCCTGCTGCCTGGCGTTCCGCCGCTTGCCAGCGCGCTGCCGGGTTATGCGTTGACCGCCTGGCAGGTGTTGTTCAGCCGCCCCGGCGCGCCTGCCGATTCGGACGCGCAGATCCGCGAGGCGGCACTGGCCGCCCTTCGCGATGCCGCGGTCGTCGGGCGGCTGGCGGCCGCAAATGTGGAAACCTGGCCCGATCCCTCCCCAGCGGCGGCGCTGCGCCATGTGGAGGCGGAAGTCGCCCGCTGGGCGCCCATTGTCGCGCGCATCAACCTCTCCGGTTGATGCTGGACGCGGCGCGCGCGGAGCGGCACGCTACTCAGCGGAAACGCCATGCAGAACATCCTTGATCTCACCGGCCGTACGGCCTTCGTCACCGGCGCATCCGGGCTGCTGGGTGCGCATTTTTGTCGGGTTCTGGCTGGCGCCGGTGCGCGCGTGTTGATGGCCGCGCGTCGGGTGGATGCGATGGCCGATACCGCCGCGGCCGTCGGCGCGACAACCTTGGCGTTGGACGTGACCGACGCTGCCTCCGTCCGCGACGCCATCGCTGCCGCCGGCCCCATCGACATCCTGGTCAACAATGCCGGCATCGCCGTGACCAAGCCGCTGCTGGCGCAGGAGGCCATCGATTTCGATCAAGTGGTCGATGTGAACCTGCGCGGCTGCTTCCTGGTCGCAACCGAAGTCGCGCGCGGCATGGTCGCGGGCAAACGCGCAGGCTCCATCATCAACATCGCCTCCATCCTCGGCGAGCGCATCATCCCCGGTGTGGCCGGCTACACCGCGGCCAAGGCCGGCCTGCTGCATCTGACACGCCAGATGGCGGTGGAACTGGCGCGCCACAACATCCGCGTGAACGCCATCGCGCCGGGCTACATCGCCTCCGACATCAACCGCGAATTTTTCGCCAGCGAACCCGGGCTGGCCATGGTCAAGCGAATCCCGCAACGCCGCCTGGGCAGCCCCGATGACCTGACCGGCGCGCTGCTGCTGCTGGCGTCCGACGCGTCATCGCACATGACCGGCAGCACGATCACCATCGATGGCGGCCATTCCGTCGCCTCTCTCTAGGACCGCAGCATGGATTTTGCACTTGCCCCCGAACTGGACGCCATTCGCAAGCGTGTGCGCGATTTCGTCGAAGACCGGCTGATCCCGCTGGAGGCCGATCGCAGCAGCTATGACGAACACGAGAACATCGCGCCCGCGCTGCTGCGCCAATTGCGCGCGGAGGCGAAAGCCGCCGGCCTCTGGGCCCTGCAATCCAAGCGTGAACGCGGCGGTGGCGAATTGCCCTTCATCGCCATGGCGGCCTGCTATGAGGAGATGAACCGCTCCATCTTCGGCCCCGTCGTCTTCAACAGCGCTGCCCCCGATGACGGCAACATGATGGTGATGGAGCGCGTCGCCACACCGGCGCAGAAGAGCTGGTGGCTGCAGCCGCTGATCGATGGCGATGTGCAATCCGCCTTCGCCATGACCGAACCCGGCGGTGCCGGCTCCGATCCTGGCCAGACCTATACGCGGGCCGAGCGCGTGGGCAATGACCGCTGGCGCATCACGGGCCGCAAATGGTTCATCACCGGTGCCGGTGAAGCGACCCATTTCATCATCCTCGCGCGCACCAGCGATGATGCGCGCCGCGGCCTCTCGGCCTTCCTGTTCCACAAGGACCAACCAGGCTGGCGCATCATTCGCCGCATCCCGATCATGGGCCCAGAGGAACATGGCGGACATTGCGAACTGGAATTCGACGGCCTGGAGATCACCGACGAAAACCTGCTGATGGGTATCGGCGACGGCCTCAAGATGGCGCAGATTCGCCTGGGCCCCGCGCGGCTCACGCACTGCATGCGCTGGACCGGCATGGGCCGCCGCGCGCTGGAAATCGCGCAGGCGCATATCGAGACCCGCATGTCATTCGGCGTGACGCTCGCGGACCGTGAAAGCGTTCAGACCCTGATGGGTGAAGCCGCACTGCAACTGGATATCTCGCGCATGCTGACCATGCGCGCGGCGTGGAAGCTGGATCAGGGCGACCGCGCCAAGCGCGATGTTTCGATGGCCAAGATCGTCGCCGCCGATGCCCTGCACAAGGCCGCTGATACAGCGCTGCAATTGCTGGGCGCCAAGGGCTATTCGAAGGACACGCCGGTCGAATGGATGTACCGCTACGCCCGCCAGGCGCGCCTGGTCGATGGCGCGTCGGAGGTGCATCGCATGGTGCTCGCACAGGAATTGCGCGCCCGCGGGCGCGAGTTTTTCGCCTGGGGCGCGCATGGATAGCACAAGGCTGCAGGCCTGGTTCGGCCAGCACATCTGCATCACCGGCATGGCGCAGCTGTCGGGCGGTGCCATCCAGCAGAACTGGGCGCTGGACGTCACACGCAACGGCGCGTCCGAAGCCTGGGTGCTGCGGACCGACAATGCCGCGACACTGCCTGAAAGCCTTACGCGCGCGCAGGAATTCGCCCTGCTGCAAGCCGCCCAGGCAGCGGGCGTGACGGTCGCCGAGCCGCTGATGCTCTGCGAGGACGCGGCCATCATCGGCGCACCCTTCTTCGTGATGCGCCGCGCTGCGGGCCAGGCATCAGGCCATGCCAATGCCAAGCGTGCCGCGGCCGCTGGCGGCGATGCGGCGCTGGCTGCGGCGCATGGCCGCGAATTGGCGCGCGTGCATCGCACCGCGCCGCCAGCTTTCCTGGGCGCCGCGCCGGCCGCGCCCATGGCCGCCTTCATCGCCGAAATGCGCCTGCGAATCGACGCGTTGGGCCACCCGCGTCCGCAACTCGAATGGGCGCTGCGCTTCCTCGAGACCCGGCCACCGCCGCCGCACCAGCCGGTGCTCTGCCACCGTGATTTTCGCACCGGCAATGTCATGATCGCCGATGGCCGTATCACCGCCGTGCTGGATTGGGAATTCGCCGCCTGGGGCGACCCGCACGAGGATCTGGGCTGGTTCACCGCCCGCTGCTGGCGCTTCGGCCAGGATGCGCTCGAGGCCGGTGGTATTGGCAGCCTGGATCACTTCCTCGCGGGCTATGCGGCCGAGGCCGGCTGGCAGCCGCAGCCCTTCACCGTGCGTATCTGGCAGTTGGCCGCGACCATTCGCTGGGCGGTGATCGCCGCCGGCCAGGCCGCGCGGCACCTGTCTGGGCGCGAGCCATCACTGGAACTCGCATTGACCGGCCACATGGTGCCAGAGTTGGAATTCGACGCCCTGAACATCACGGAGCGCCTGCGTGCAGGAACCGCCTGACGCCGCCAATCTTCTGGCGACCGCCCGCGCGGTGTTGCTGGAGCGCATCCTGCCGGCCTTGCCGCCCGGGCAGCAGCTGGATGCGCGCATGGTCGCGCGCGCCATCGAGATCGCCGCACGCCTGATCGCCGACAGCGCCACGCCGCAAGCGCCGCCCGGCTTCGCGGCTGCCATCCGCGCTGGCCTGCATGATGCTGACGAAGCAGCCCTTGCCATGCTGCGTGCCGATGCGCGTGCTCGCCTGGCCGTCTCCAACCCGCGTGCGCTACGCGAATGAGCGAGGCGGCGGATGCCGGCCTGATCCTGCTCCGGATGGCCGCCGCCCCAGCTTGCGCTGATCACGCGCCGCGAAGTCGCCGCGCTGAGTGACTGACACTTGCCCGGCCGTTGCGCCCGGCATACCAGCACGCCACCACGCGAGACGGACTACCATGAGCCTGCATGTCGTCGACCACGCCCTGATCCGCCACAAGCTGACCGCGCTGCGCCGGCGGGAGACCCAGAGCGCTCACTTCCGCCGCCTGCTGGGCGAGATCGGCGCCTTGCTGACAATGGAGGCGCTGCGCGCGCTGCCCGAATCGCAGCAGCGGATCGACACGCCGCTGGTGGCGATGGTTGCGCCCATCCTGGCAGCGCCGGAGCCTTGCCTTGTCGCGATCCTGCGCGCGGGCCTGGGGCTGCTCGAAGGTGCGCGCACGGTGCTGCCGGATGCGCCGGTCGGCCATGTCGGCCTGGTGCGCGACGAGACGACGCTAGCCGCGAGCCAGTACATGCTGCGCTTGCCGCCTGAGCTCTCGGCGCGCGGCGCGTTGCTGCTGGACCCCATGCTCGCCACCGGCGGCAGCGCGGCGAATGCGGTTCGCGCACTGCGCCAGGCCGGCACGCGCGACATCCGCTTCGCCTGCGTGGTCGCCGCCCCCGAAGGGGTTGCGCGCATGACCGCGGAATTCCCCGATGTGCCGATCTATACCGCCGCGCTGGATGAGCGGCTGAACGAGCATGGCTATATCGTGCCCGGCCTCGGCGATGCGGGTGATCGCTGCTTCGGCACGGAATAGCTCAGCCAATCCGCGCCGCTGCCTCCGGCGCGCACCAGACGAGGTCACCTGCGCAAAAGACGGCGAGCAGCCGCGGTTTGTCCGGCGCGCCTGCCACCACCAGCGCATCGCCGCGCATGCCGGCCGCCAAATGCCCGCGATCGGACAGCCCCAGCGCATCGGCCGGGTTGGCCGAGACCAGCGCCCAGGCAGCGGCGAGATCCATTCGCCCGCGGCGCAGCATGACGAAAGGCGCCTCGAACAACGCGGGCCAGTGGTAATCGCTGGCCAGGATGGTCACGAGGCCGCGCTCGGCGAGCGGTGCGGCACTCGCCCAGCCGAGATGGCTGCCGCCGCGCACCACATTGGGCGCGCCCATCACCACATGCTCGCCGGCGGCGCGGGCATCGGCGGCGACCTCCTCGGCCATGGGAAACTCACAGATGCAGGCGCCGAGCGCGCGGAAGGCAGCACGATCCTTCGGCGTCGCATCGTCATGGCTGAGCATGGCCGCGCCCGCTTCGCGCGCAGCCTGGGCGAGAGCGGCGCGCGCCGCCGGCACCTCAGCGCGCCGCGCCATCGCTTCCCCTGCCAGTCGCGCGATCTCGCCAACCGGCACATGCGCACGTTCGGCGTACTTCACCAGCGCGAGCGGATCGGCCGCCTTCTTGGCAATGGCTGGCGTGTGGTCGTTGAAACCCAGCAGATGCACCGCACCGCTGCGCAGGCCATCGAGCGCATCGGGCAAGGCGTCCAGATTATCGGCCTCGAAGCGCAGATGGATGCGCAGTTCCGGCACCGCCGGGCGGGGCGCGGCCATCAGGGCGCGCCATGTCGAAAGCGAACGCAGCCCCGGCTCCCAGGAGAGCGTGACGCCGAGATAAGCAGTGGTGATGCCGCTGGCGAGCATCTGCGCCGCACTGTCGCGCAACGCGGCGGAGAGTGGAAAATCCACACCGGGCCTGGGCTGCAGCGCGCGCTCGTGCGCATCGCCATGGATGTCGATGATGCCCGGCAGAACCCAGCAGCCGGCGGCATCGAAGTCGCGCTGCATGGGGCCCTCGCCGACCACGCCGGCATGCAGGTGCAGGCTGCCCGGTGCCAGCGCGCCATCGCGCAGCACGGCACCGGTCTTGATGTGCCATGCGCTCATGGGGTTTCGACCACAAGCTGGGTGCGGGCTGCAGCGTAGCGCGCGATGCTGACCTCGATCGGCGCCCCATCGGCATCGATGTTGACCGCCTCGGTCAGCAGGACGGGGCGCGAGCGGCCTTGTTCGAGCAGCCCTGCCTCTTCGGCGGTGGGCATGGCCGCGGTGATGCGGGTGATGCGACGGCTATAATCCTGCAGACCATGTTCGGCGAACATCGCGGTGATGGACGGATTGGCCTGCAACAGGGCACGGGCGCGCGGGAAGCGATGCAGTGGCAGGTGGTGATGGCCCAGCACCACCGGCCGGCGATTCACCATGCCCAGCCGCAGCGCCACCAGCAGCGGGCGGCCGCGTCTGATGCGAAGCAATTCCGCAATGCGCCCTTCGGCCTCGACCTCGCGCATGCGCAGGATGCGGCCCGATGGTTCGCGCGCCTGGGCGCGTATGTTCTCGGTGAAGCGCGTGCGGCTGCCGAGCGGATACTCGACCACATCCTCGGCGACGAAGGCGCCGCGGCCCTGCTCCACTCGCACCAGGCCCCGGCCGGCCAGTTCCTCCATGGCGCGGCGGATGGTGTGGCGGTTGACGCCGAAAGCTCCGGACAAGGCGGCTTCGGTGGGCAGTCGGGCGCCGGCCACCAGTTCGCCCGCCGTGATATGGGCCTCGAGCCTGGCTGCGATCTGTCGCCAAAGCGCTACGCCTTCGCCGCGTGGCAGGGTTGCAGGCGTCATCGAAGTTTCAAGCAAAACCTGACCTCCGGATGCGATTATCCGGATTGACGCTAGTGGTGCGGCGTGATGTTGTCTAGACATCCGCATGACCATATCTCCAGATTTTACGATCGATGACCGCCGGGCCTGGATGGCGGTGCTGGCCCGTGCCGGCGCGGGGCCGCTGCGCGATGCCTTGGCCACCATCCCCACCCTGCCCGCTTGGCAAAGGCTGCGTGGGCCCGAGACCGGGTTGATCATGCTGCGCGGCCGGGCTGGCGGTGACGGCGCGGCTTTCAACCTGATGGAAACCACCGCGACACGCTGCACCGTCACCATGCAGGGCGGCGCCATGGGCCATGCCACGATCCTGGGTCGTGATCCGGAGCATGCCGAACTCGCGGCCGCCATCGATGCCGGACTGCAACTGCCAGCATTGCGCGCGGCGCTGCTGCGACACGCCGTGGAACCCTTGGCGGAAGCGCAGTGCAGGGAGCGGGACATCAAGGCCCGGCGCGCGGCGGCCACGCGCGTGCAGTTCTTCACTTTGGCGGCCATGCGATGATCGCGCCCGGCTTCCGCGATCCTGTCCTAGGCGCGCAATCGGCCTTCCGGGCGGTGATGGATGCGATGTCCAGGCCCGGCCGTATCATGACGCTGCATGACCTGCCCGATGCGCCCGCGCCCTTGCCGCCGGCCATGGCCGCGGTCGCATTGGCGTTGTGCGATGCCGAGACGCCGCTGTGGCACGACGCCGGTGATGACGCCCGGGCCTGGCTCGATTTCCATCTCGGCGCGCAGATGGTGCCGCAAGGCTGCGCAGCCTTCGTGCTGGCCTGCGGCGCATTGCCCGACTTGTCGGCCCTGGCATGCGGCAGCGACGAAGCACCGCAAGATGGCGCGACATTGTTGCTGCCCGTGGATGGCATGCTGGTGGGGGGCGCCGGCTGGCGGATGGAGGGCCCTGGGATTCGCGATGAGACGCGGCTCGCCGTCAGCGGGCTTCCAGCGGGTTTCGTGGCCGCGCGCTCAGCACTCGCGCCGATGCTGCCGCGCGGCATCGACATCGTGCTGTGCTGTGGCGCCAGCCTCGCGGCGATACCGCGCAGCACGCGCATCCGGGAGGATGGCTGATGTA
Source organism: Alphaproteobacteria bacterium (assembly GCA_026400775.1). Classification (GTDB taxonomy): domain Bacteria; phylum Pseudomonadota; class Alphaproteobacteria; order Acetobacterales; family Acetobacteraceae; genus Rhodovarius. The sequence goes on from JAPLOK010000294.1 coordinate 14,815, forward strand.
CGTCTCGGTCAAGGGTGGCGCTGAGGCCATAGACCACGCGCATGCATGGCAGGCGGCGATGCGGCGTGGCGATGCTGACGTGCCGGAGATTTCGCTCGCGCAGATCCGGCAGCAGATGGGCCTGGCGGTGGACCGGGTGATGGCCGAGGGCGCCTGTGCCGACGCAGAACTTGCCGCGCTGGCGTTGAAGCAGGCGCGCGGCGACACCACCGAAGCAGCCTTCCTGTTGCGCGCCTATCGCAACACGTTGCCCAGGCTCAGCGCGGCCGAGCCGCTGGACACCGCGGCGATGCTGGTGGAGCGGCGCATCAGCGCCACCTACAAGGATCTGCCCGGCGGCCAGCAGCTTGGCCCCACCTTCGACTATACGCACCGCCTGCTGGATTTCGCCTTGGCAGCAGGCGGGCTTCCACCGCAACCGGCCGAAGCCGAAGAGCCGGTCGGCCCAATGCCACGCGTCAGCGATGTGCTCGCGGCGGAAGGCCTGATGGCGCGCGAGGAAGCCCATCATGCCGAACCGCCCGACCTGACGCGTGACGGGCTGCGCATGCCTGCCAATCGTGCTCTGCGCCTGCAAGCGATGGCGCGCGGCGATGAGGGATTCCTGCTGGCGCTGGGCTATTCCACGCAGCGTGGCTACGGCAACGCGCATCCATTCGTGGGCGAGATCCGCAGCGGTGCGGTGGCCGTTCTGATCACGCCGCCGGAGCTTGGTTTCACGATCGATATCGGTGACATCATCGTTACCGAATGCCAGATGGTGAACCAGTTCGCAGGCTCGGCCGAGGCGCCGCCGCAATTCACCCGGGGCTATGGCCTGGTGCCCGGCCGCAACGAACGCAAGGCGATGGCGATGTCGCTGGTGGATCGCGCGCTGCGCGCGGCCGAATTGGGCGAGGAGGTGACCGCCCCGGCGCAGAATGCGGAATTCGTGCTGTACCACTGCGACAATGTGGAGAGCACGGGCTTTGTCGAGCATCTGAAGCTGCCGCACTATGTCGATTTTCAGTCGGAACTCGAGAAGCTGCGCAGCCTGCGCGCGCGCTGGGAAGCGGAGCGCGCTCCATGAATGCGGCCAGCGGCTACAACTTCGCCTATCTCGATGAGGCGACGAAGCGGATGATCCGCCGCGCCTTGCTCAAGGCCATCGCCATTCCCGGTCACCAGGTGCCCTTCGGTGCGCGCGAGATGCCGCTGCCCTATGGCTGGGGCACCGGCGGCATCCAGGTCACGGCGAGCATCATCGGGCCTGAGGATACGTTGAAGGTCATCGACCAGGGTGCGGATGACACGACCAATGCGGTCTCCATCCGGCGATTCTTCGCGCGGGTCGCGGGTGTGGCCACCACTGAATCCACACGCGAGGCCAGCATCATCCAGACGCGGCACCGCATTCCCGAAACACCGCTGCGCGAAGGCCAGGTGATGGTCTACCAGGTGCCGATGCCCGAGCCGCTGTTCAAGCTGGAACCGCGCGTGGCCGAGAGCACGCGGCTGCACGCGCTGGCCGATTACGGGCTGATGCAGGTCAAGCTGTATGAGGACATCGTGCGGCATGGCGAGGTCGCGACCAGTTACAACCATCCGGTGATGGTCGATGGGCGCTACCTGATGTCGCCGAGCCCCATCCCCGCCTTCGACAACCCGAAACTGCACATGTCACCGGCGCTGCAATTGTTCGGCGCGGGGCGCGAGAAGCGCATCTATGCGGTGCCGCCCTGGACACGCGTCGAGAGCCTGGATTTCGAGGACCATCCCTTCAAGCCGATCCGCGCGCCGCATGCCTGCGCGCTGTGCGGCAGCGAGGAAAGCTATCTCGACGAGGTCATCACCGATGACGCTGGCGGGCGGA
>JAPLOK010000418.1 GCA_026400775.1 Alphaproteobacteria bacterium
CGGTGGTCGAGGCCCATGGTCTCGGTGTCCACCGCGATGACGGGGCCGAGCGAAAGGCCGGCCGGCAGGTCATGCTGGTGCAGGTGGATGGTGGAGCCGGATTGGAAGGAGGTGGTGATCATGTGGCGTGCGTAGGCGGGCCGCGACGCGCGTGCAACGGGGCACCCACGAATGCCAGAACCGCGCTGCCCGCTTGCGGGCGCACAGCGCCCGCCGCCGCCCATAGGCCATATCCGCTGGAGATGCCTGTTACGCTGCGCCAAAGCCGCCGAAGGCGGCGCACGGCGCTTGAGTACACAACAAAGATATGCCCAGGAAAGGACTCGAACCTTCACAGCCTTGCGGCCACAGATACCTGAAACCTGCGCGTCTACCAATTCCGCCACCTGGGCAAGGTGGGTGGAAGCGGGCTTTAGTGCTGCACGGCCGGACCGTCAACCCGGCTTGCCGAGAATTCGATGATGCAGCCCCGCGCGGTTGGCCAATGGCCGCGATGCACGATATGCAGCGCCCAGCAGACAGGGGTTGATGGCATGCAGCAGGTCGCGGTGGTGTTTGGCGGTGCGGGCTTCATTGGCCGCTATGTGGTGCAGCGCCTGGCGCGGGCGGATTACCAGATTCGCGTGGCCAGCCGTGACCCGTCTCGCGCGCGGGATGTGCAGACCTCTGGCCGTGTCGGGCAAATTGCGGCCTTGCGGGCGGATCTGGGCGATGAGGCGGCGGTGGCGCGCGCCGTGGAAGGCGCGGCGGTGGTGATCAACCTGGTGGGCATCCTGGCCGAGCCGCGGGCCGGCGGTTTCCACGCAACCCAGGCGGAGGGCGCGGGGCGGCTGGCGCGTGCGGCCGCGGCGGCCGGCGTGGCGCGGCTGGTGCATGTGTCGGCGATCGGCGCCGATGCGGGCAGCGAGAGCCTCTATGCCCGCAGCAAGGGCGAGGGCGAGGCCGCGGTGCTTGCCGCCTTCCCCGCAGCGACCATCCTGCGGCCTTCCATCGTGTTCGGGCCGGAGGACGGATTCTTTAACCTCTTTGCCGGGCTGGCGCGGTTGGCGCCGGTGATGCCGGTGCTGTGTGGCGATACCCGCTTCCAGCCGGTCTATGTGGGCGATGTGGCCGATGCGGTCATGGCCGCGATCACGCTGGATGCCGCGCAGGGCGCCACTTATGAACTGGGTGGACCGCGGGCGATCAGCTTCCGCGACATCATCCGTTATATCCTGGAGGTCACCGGCCGGCCCGGAAAGCGGCTGTTCGAGGTGCCGATGGGTCTCGCCCGGCTGCAGGCGCGCATCGCCGAGCGGTTGCCAGGCAAGCCCTTCACCCAGGACCAGCTGCTGTTGTTGCAGAAGGATAATGTCTTGACCGGCGCACTGCCGGGCCTCGAAGCACTGGGCATCACGCCACGGCCGATCGAAGCGGTAGTGCCGGGCTATCTTGCGCGGTTCAAGCCGGGTGGCGGGCGACGCGATTAAGTCCGAACCGGACACACCCGCCAATCAAGTCGCGCCCAAATGGCGCTGTCCGCCACCAGGCCCGGCATATATGACAGCAATACTGCCTCAATGACACTTTTCAGCCCGTCAGCAAGCTGTTAAAGCCCCGCCCACGCGCCCAAACCCGGGCGCATAAGTCTTTCCTTGGGTGGACGCCATGGCCGAGAAGATGCTGCAATTCGTACGGCTTCAGCAACAACTGCCGGAAAAGCGCGAAGCCGCCGATCGCCGCAAGGATTTCAATGAAATCTATGCGCGCTTCGAGCCCGCCCATGCCGCCGAACAGGCCAGTCGCTGCAGCCAATGCGGCGTGCCCTTCTGCCAGGTGCATTGCCCGCTGCAGAACAACATCCCCGACTGGCTGAAGCTGACCGCCGAGAACCGGCTGGAGGAAGCCTATGAGGTGGCCTCGGCCACCAACACCTTCCCCGAGATCTGCGGCCGCGTCTGCCCGCAGGACCGGCTTTGCGAAGGCAATTGCGTGATCGAGAAGGGTTTCGACTCGGTCACCATTGGCTCGGTCGAGAAATACATTGTCGACACCGCCTGGGAGAAGGGCTGGGTGAAGCCGCCCAAGCCCAAGCGCGAACTGACCGCCTCCATCGCCATCATCGGCGCGGGGCCGGCAGGCTTGGCGGCGGCCGAGCAGATGCGCCTGAAGGGCTACCAGGTGCATGTCTATGACCGCTACGACCGCGTCGGCGGGCTGATGATCTATGGCATCCCCAATTTCAAGCTGGAGAAGGAGGTGGTGCTGCGCCGGCACGAACAATTCGCCGCCGCCGGCATCAAGTTCCACCTGGGCGTGGAGATCGGCCGCGACGTCACGCTGAACGAATTGCGTGAGACGCATGATGCCGTGTTCATCGCCACCGGCGTCTACAAGGCGCGTGACATCGAACTGCCTGGAGCCGAACTCGCCGGCGTGCATCCAGCGATGGATTTCCTGACCGCGTCCAACCGCCAGGGCTTGGGCGACACCGTGCCCGCCTTCGAGGACGGCACGCTTAACGCCGCCGGCAAGCATGTGGTGGTGATCGGCGGCGGTGACACCGCGATGGATTGCGTACGCACGGCCGTACGGCAGGGCGCGGCCTCGGTCGCCTGCCTGTACCGGCGCGACAAGACGAATATGCCAGGCTCCATGCGTGAGGTGCACAATGCCGAGGAGGAGGGCGTGCGCTTCGTGTGGCTCGCTGCCCCCGAGGCGTTTGAGGGCACCGACCGCGTGACCGGCGTGCGCGCAACCCGCATGCATCTGGGCCTGCCCGACGCCACCGGCCGCCAGCAGGTGGACGCCATCGAGGGCAGCAGCTTCATCCAGCGCGCCGACATGGCGATCAAGGCGCTGGGCTTCGACCCCGAGGACCTGCCCGCCATGTTCCGCGAACCCGCGCTGACAGTGACGCGCTGGGGCACCATCAAGGTGGACCACAACACGATGATGACCGCACTCCCCGGCGTCTTCGCCGGCGGCGACATCGTGCGCGGCGCGTCGCTCGTGGTCTGGGGCATTCGCGATGGGCGCGATGCCGCGGAACAGATGCACGCATACATCATGCAAAAGGCGGCGGTTGCCGTCGCGGCGGAGTGAGAGAGATGGAAAACGGTTTCGAATTCGCTGAACGCTTTGCCGCCAACCGCGCGCTGTTGAACGACGCCGCGCATATCGACACCACCGAACACGATGCCTGCGGCGTCGGCCTCGTCGCCTCCCTCGACGGCACGGCGCGCCGCGAAGTGGTGCAGGCCGGCATCGATGCGCTGCGCGCCGTCTGGCACCGCGGCGCCGTGGATGCCGATGGCAAGACCGGCGATGGCGCTGGCATCCATGTGGAAATCCCGCAGGAATTCTTCGCCGAGGTTGTGCGCAATGGCGGCGACCGTGTGCGCCCCGGGCGCATCGCGGTTGGCATGGCCTTCCTGCCCAAGACCGATCTGGGCGCGCAGGAGCGCTGCCGGCAGATCGTGGAGACGGAAATCCTCAACGCCGGCTATGCGATCTATGGCTGGCGCCAGGTGCCGATCGATGCCTCCATGGTGGGCGAAAAGGCCAATGCGACGCGGCCGGAGATCGAGCAGATCCTGATCTGGTCGCCCACCGACGTGCCCGATGCGATCTACGAGCGCGACCTCTATGTCATTCGCAGGCGGATCGAAAAGCAGGCCATCGCCGCGCAGATTCCGGAGCTGTATCTCTGCTCCCTCTCCTGCCGCAGCGTCATTTACAAAGGCATGTTCCTGGCCGAGGACCTGGCCGAGTTCTACCCCGACCTGAAGGATGCGCGCTTCACCAGCCGCTTCGCCATCTATCACCAGCGCTACAGCACCAACACCTTCCCCACCTGGCGGCTGGCGCAGCCCTTCCGCATGCTCGCGCATAACGGCGAGATCAACACGCTGCACGGCAACGTCAACTGGATGAAGGCGCACGAGACGCGCATGTCGCATCCCCTGCTGGATGCGCATCTGGAGGACATCAAGCCCATCGTGCAGGCCGGCAATTCCGATACCGCCTGCCTCGATAATGTGTTCGAATTGCTGGTGCGCGGCGGGCGCGATGCGCCCATGGCCAAGGCCATGCTGATCCCCGAATCGCTCGGCAACAACGCCACCATGCCGGGCAAGCATCACGACCTGTTCCTCTACTGCAATGCGGTGATGGAACCCTGGGACGGGCCGGCCGCCATTGCGGCCACCGACGGGCAATGGGTGATCGGCGGCATGGACCGCAACGGGCTGCGGCCGATGCGCTACAGCGTCACCGCGGACCGCATGCTGATCGTGGGCTCGGAGACGGGCATGGTGAAGCTCGCGGAAGATGCGATCATCTCCAAGGGCCGCGTGGGTCCCGGCCAGTGCATCGGCGTCGATCTGGACAGCGGCAAGCTGTACCTGGACCGCGCGCTGAAGGATGAGCTTTCGGGTCGGAAGCCCTTCGGCGATTGGGTGGCGCGCACCACGCCCATCGATGAGATCGTGAAGAAGGACAGCCGCGAACCGTCGCTCTACCAGGGCGAGGCGCTGCGCCGCCGCCAGGTGGCGATCGGCGCCACGCTGGAGGAACTGGAGAGCATCCTGCACCCCATGGTGGAGGATGCGGCCGAAGCCGTGGGTTCGATGGGCGACGACACGCCGGTGGCCGTGCTGTCCAGCCAGTATCGCGGCCTGCACAACTACTTCCGGCAGAGCTTCAGCCAGGTCACCAACCCGCCCATCGACAGCCTGCGGGAGACGCGGGTGATGACGCTGCGCACGCGGCTTGGGAATCTCGGCAACATCCTGGACGAGAACCCCGAGCAATGCGTGATGCTGATGCTCGACAGTCCCGTCCTGACCACCGCGCAATTCCAGGCGATGCGCGCGCATATGGGCAGTACGGCGGTCGAGGTGGATGCGACCTTCCCGGTGGCCGAGGGTGCCGCCGGGTTGCGCCGCGCCATCGAGCGCATCAAGCGCGAGGCCGAGGAGGGCGTGCGCACCGGCCATGTGCATGTGGTGCTGACCGATGAAGCCCAGGGCGAGCAGCGCACGGCGATCCCGATGATTCTCGCGGTGGGCGCGGTGCATACGCATCTGGTCAAGACATCCTTGCGCACCTTCACCAGCCTGAATGTTCGCGTGGCCGAATGCATCGATGTGCATTGCTTCGCGGTGCTGATCGGCGCCGGTGCGACCACCGTGAACGCCTATATGGCGCAGGAGAGCATCGCCGACCGCCACCGCCGCGGGCTGTTCGGCAACATGTCCCTGGAAGAGGCCGTCGCGCGCTACAAGAAGGCGGTGGACAAGGGCCTGTTGAAAATCATGTCCAAGATGGGGATCAGCGTCGTCTCCTCCTATCGTGGCGGCATGAATTTCGAGGCGATTGGCCTGTCGCGCGCATTGATCGCAGAGTTCTTCCCTGGCGTGCCGAGCCGCATTTCGGGCATCGGCCTGTCGGGCATCGCGCGGCGTGTGCTGGAATTGCATGAGCGTGCCTGGGGCAGTGACGCGATCGCGCTGCCGGTGGGCGGGCAGTACAAGCTGCGCCGCCAGGGCGAAGCCCACGCCTTCGACGGCAATCTGATCCATATGCTGCAGGAGGCCGTGGGCTCCGACAGCTACCAGATGTTCAAGCGCTACACCGATGCGGTGCGGCGCGGGGCGCCGGTGGCGCTGCGCGACCTGCTGGATTTCCGCATCGATGGCCTGAAGCCGATCGCGCTGGAGGAGGTGGAAAGCATCACCGAAATCCGCAAGCGGCTGGTCGCACCCGGCATTTCGCTGGGCGCGCTGTCGCCGGAAGCGCATGAGACGCTGTCGATCGCGATGAACCGCATCGGCGCGCGCAGCGACAG
>JAPLOK010000354.1 GCA_026400775.1 Alphaproteobacteria bacterium
ACAGCAGCAGCTCCGCCGCCTCGATCGGCTGCTGGCGCGAATCCTCGATCAGCCTGCCATCGCGGAAGCGCAGCACGCGCGAGGCAAAGGCCGCCACTTCCGGATCATGCGTGACGATCATCGCCGCTGTGCCGGCGCGGTGCAGGGCCTGGAACAGCGCCATTATCTCGTGCCCCGTGCGCGTATCCAGCGCGCCGGTGGGTTCGTCCGCCAGGATCAATCCGGGACCATTGACGATGGCGCGCGCGATGGCGACGCGCTGCTGCTGTCCGCCGGACAGCTGGTTCGGCGTGTGGTGCATGCGCGCGCCCAGGCCCACGCGTTCCAGCGCCACCGCCGCGCGTTCGCGCCGCTGCCGGCGCGGCAGGCCGCGATAGGCCATCGGCATTTCCACATTGGCCAGCGCATCGGCGCGCGAGAGCAGATGAAAGCTCTGGAACACGAAGCCGATCTGCCGCGAGCGCAGTTCCGCCAGCCGATCGGCGGAGAGCGCCGCCACATCCTCGCCCGCCAGGCGGTAGCTGCCGCGCGTCGGCCGGTCGAGGCAGCCGATCAGGTTCAGGAAGGTGGATTTGCCGGACCCAGAAGGCCCCATGGCAGCCACGAAACTGCCCGGTTCCACCAGCACATCCACGCCATCCAGCGCGCGCACCACCTCATCACCCGAAGGGTAGTGGCGCGAGAGGTCACGGGTTTCGATCAGCGCCGCCATCAGAACATCCGCGGCATGGGCGCGCTGGGACGGGCTGCGGCGCTGGCGCGCTCCACGCCGATCACGACGCGCGCGCCAGCCTCGATCTCGCCGCTGATGATCTCGGTCACGCTGCCATCGGTCAGGCCCGCACGGATCTGCACCGCACGCGTGACGCCATCCTCCAGCACATGGATGGTGCCCGGCGTGCCGGCATCGCCGCCGCGCTGGGCGCGCTGGGCTGCCAGGCGCGAACGCTGCTCGGGCGTCAGGATGGAATTGATGCGCGAGAAGACGCGCTGCCGCGCCGCCTGCGCCTGCTGGCGCCGTGCCTCGGCATCCTGCGGAAGGGCGGCCAAGCGGTCGCGCAACTCGGCCCGCGCGGCGTCGATTTCCTGGCGCTGGGTGGGTGAGAGATCAGGCAAGGCCGCGATCGCCGCCTCGAAGGGGCTGGTCGCGGGCGCGGCCGCATCCTGCGCGCCGCTGGAAGGCCGCCAGCGCAGCGCGGCATTGGGCACGCGCAGCACATCGCGGCGTTCATCGGTGGTGATGCGCATGGTCGCCGTCATGCCGGGCAGCATGCGCCCGCCGGTATTGGGCGCGGTCACCACCACCGTGTAGGTGACCACATTGTTCACCGTGGCCGAGGCGAGCCGCACTTCCTTCACGCGCCCGGTCAGGTTGGTGCTGGGGTGGGCGGCGACGGTGAATGTCGCGACCTGACCCGGGCGGATGCGGCCAATATCGGCCTCATCCACCGTGACCCAGACCTCCATCTCATCAAGGTTCGCAGCGATGGTGAACAGCACCGGCGCCTGGAGACTCGCAGCAACTGTCTGGCCGATATCGATGCTGCGCGAGATCACCACGCCATCGATCGGGCTGCGGATGGTGGCGAAGCCCAGATTCACATCCACCTGGCGCAGCTGGGCGGCACGCTGTTCGGCGGTGGCGGTGGCGGTCTCAACCTGTGCGAGGGCGACGCGGGCTGCGGCCTCCCCGCTCATGAGATTCGCCTCGGCCTGCATGATCTGCGCCTCGGCGCCCGCGAGCTGCGCGCGGGCGACATCCTGGGCATTGCCCGCGCGCAGCGCGTCACGGGTGGCGCCCACGCCGCTGCGGCGCAGCTCCTCGGTGCGGCGGGCATCGAATTCGGCATCGCGCAGCTGCGCCTGCTGCGCGGTCATCCCCGCGCGCGCGGCGGTGATCTGCGCGCGCGCCTGCTCGGCATCGGCGGCCGCACGCTCGGCCTGGGCACGGGCAACGAGAAGATTGGCGCGGGCGGATTGCAGATCAGCCTCGGCCGCCGCGCGCGTGGCTTCCAGCTGTTGCGTGTCCAGCCGCGCCAGCGGCGCCTGCGCAGTGACGCGTGAATTGTAGTCGGCGAAGAGCTCGCGCACCTGGCCCGACAACTGGCTGCCCACCACCACGCTGGTCACCGGGTTCACCGTGCCGGTGGCAGAGACGATGGCGGTGATGCTGCCGCGATCCACCTCGGCGGTGCGCAGGCGCGGGCCTGCGCTCTCGGCGCGCGCCAGGCCCGGCATGCCCTGCGCATACCACCAGGCGCCGCCACCCAGGCCGCCCAGCACCAACAGAACAAGGATTCCACGCTTCATGATGATTGCCGCATAGCACAGCCGATGTAACGGTGATGTTGCTTCTTTGGGGTGGATCGCAACATGCGGGTGCTGGTGTTGGGCGCGGGCGCGCTGGGCGGGTATTTCGGCGGGCGCCTGGCGCAGGCGGGCGGGGATGTGACGTTCCTGGTTCGGCCTGCGCGCGCGGCGCGCCTGGCCAATGTCGGTCTGCGCATCGACAGCCCTTTTGGCCCCGCGCACATCGCCCCCCAAATGGTCACGCAGGCGGTGCCGGGCTTCGATCTCTGCCTGCTGGCCTGCAAGGCCTATGACCTGGATTCGGCCATCGCGACACTGCGCCCTGCCGCCGATGGCCGCATGGCGATCCTGCCGGTGCTCAACGGCCTGTCGCATGTCGCGCGGCTGCAGGCGGAATTCGGCGCGGGGCAGGTGCTGGGCGGGCTCGCGCGCATCCAGGCGACAATCGCGCCGGATGGCACGGTGCGCCAGCTCAATGATTGGCGCTGGTTGAGCTTCGGCGAATGGCAGGGCGGCGTGTCGGAACGCGCGCATGCCATCGCAGCGGCCTTCGCGCCCGCCATCGGCATGGTGGCCGAGGCGGTGCCCGATATCCGCCAGCGCATGTGGGAAAAGCTCGTGCATCTGGGCACGGCGGGCATCTGCACGGTGCTGATGCGCGCAGCCGTGGGCGAGATCGCGCGTAGTGAAGGCGGCACGGCATTCATGCGCGGCGTGCTGCGTGCGAATGCGGCGATCGCAGCGGCACATGGCCACCCGATGCCCGACGCCTTCATGGCCCAGTACGATGCGCTGTTCAGCGATTCGACGAGCCTCTACGCCACCTCCATGCTGCGCGACATCGAGGCAGGGCTGGATGCGGAGGTCGAGCACATCCTGGGCTTCCTGGCCGATGCAGCGGCGCGGGCGAGCATTGACAGCGCGGCCCATCGGCTGGCGCTGCTGCATGGCCGCGCTTATCTGCAGCGCCGCGCGGCGCTGCGACTACCGGCGCAGTAGCAGCGCCAAAGCACCGATCAGCGCGCAACTCAGCAGCAGGATCAGCGCCAGCGCATTGGCCTCGGGCGTCGGGCCCACCCGCATCTGGCTGAACAGTAGGACCGGCAGGGTTGTGGCACCCGGCCCGCCGGTGAAGCTGGCCAGCACCACATCATCCAACGAGAGCATGAAGGCCAGGCCCCAGCCTGCCGTGAGCGAGGGCAGCAGCAAGGGCAGCGTGACGGTGCGGAACACCGTGGCGGGCGTCGCGCCGAGATCGGCCGCCGCATCCTCCAGCACGCGCCCGAGCCCCGACAGCCGCGCCTGGACGATGATTGCGACATAGGCCGCGCCAAGGCTCGCATGCGCGAGCAGGATGGTCAGCACGCCGCGCCCGTCGGGCCAACCGGTCGCGCGCTCCAGCGCCACGAACAGCAACAGCATCGACAGGCCCGTCACCACCTCCGGCAGCACCAGCGGTGCGGCGGCCAGCGCGCCGAACAGCGTGCGGCCGCGGAATGCGCCATGCCGCGCCAGCACCCAGCCCAGCGCGCCGCCGGCCAGCACGGCCAGTGTCGCCGCACCGGCCGCGATGCCGAGCGAGAGCATCGCCGCTTCTAGCACGCGCGGATTGCCCGCGAGTGCGGCGAACCAACGCCAGGAAAACCCGCCCCAGACGAAGGGCTGGCGCGCATCGCTGAAGGCGAAGGCCGCCATCAGCGCAACCGGCGCCCAGAGAAAGACCAGACCCAGGGCCAGCAGCGCGCGCGTCACCGGCGTTCCAGCCGCTGCCACAGGATGATGGGGGCCAACAGCACGCCAAGCAGCGCGACGGATGCCGCCGCCGCGAGCGGCCAGTCGCGCGACTGGAAGAACTCCTGCCAGATGGCGCGGCCGACCAGCAGCGCCTCGGGTGGGCCCAGCAGTTCGGGCACGACGAATTCGCCCACCGCCGGGATGAAGACCAGCAGGAAAGCCGCCCCCGCCGCGGCCGCGCTGGCCGGCAGGGTGACGGTGCAAAAGGCGGTGAACGGCGAGGCGCCGAGATCGGCCGCGGCTTGCTCCAGCGCCGGGTCGCGCGCGGCGAGCGCCGCATAGAGCGGCAGCAGCGCGAAGGGCAGATAGCTGTGCAGCATGCCCGCCAGCAGCGCGGGCCAAGCATAGAGCATCTGCAAAGCTTCGCTGGCCAGCCCGAGTTCGATCAGCAACCGGTTCACCAGCCCGGAATCGCGCAGCAGCCCGATCCAGGCGCCCATGCGCAGCACGAAGCCAATCGCGAAGGGCAGCACGCACAGGCCCAGCAGCCATGCGCGCAGCCGCGGCTGTGCGCGCAGGATGCCCAGCGCCATGGGATAGGACAGGCCCACACACAGCATCGCCGTCACCGCCGCCAGCATTAAGGATCGCGCCAGCGCCGAGAGGAAGAACGCATCCGCCGTCAGCAATGCCCAGCTTTCATTCGGCGCCTCGCTGGCCCATGGCAGGCGGAAGGGCGGCACGCCTTCATCCGGCACGGCGAAGGCGATGACCAGCACCAGCAGCAAGGGTGCGGCGACCAGCAGGGCAAGCCAAGCCACGGCACCGGCGCGGATCATGCG
>JAPLOK010000109.1 GCA_026400775.1 Alphaproteobacteria bacterium
ACCGTGACCGCGAACCTGGCCGGCCTGCCCGGCATGGCCGTGCCCGCGGGGCTAGACGCGCAGGGCCTGCCGCTGGGCCTGCAGGTGGTCGGCAAGCATTTCGACGAGGAGACGGTCTTCGCCGTCTGTGGCGCCGTCGAACGCGCGGCCGGCTTCACCGCCAAGCCCAGGTTGATCGCCTGACCTTGCGCAGCCACGGCCGCTACCCCTTCTCGGCCCTGCCAGACCGCCCGGTCTGGGAATGGCCGAATGGGGCGCGGCTGGCGGCCTATGTCGCGGTGAACCTGGAGGCTTTTCCCTTCGCCGAGGGTCTCGGCGTGCCGCTGGCCAACCCGCTGCCTGAGCCGGATGTGGTGAATTTCGGCTGGCGCGATTGGGGCAATCGTGTCGGCGTCTGGTATTTGCTGGATGCGCTGGAGGCCGCGCGCATCCCCGTCACCGCGCTGATGAACACCGCCATGCTGGATCTGGCGCCGCGCGTGGCGCGGGCCTTCCTGGACCGTGGCGACGAATTCGTGGGCCATGGCCACAGCAATGCCGAGCGCCAATCCGATATGGACGAGGCGAGCGAACGCGCGATGATCCTGGAATGCCGCGCGCGCCTCGCGTCCTTCACCGGCACGCCGCCGCGCGGCTGGATGGGCCCGTGGGTCGCCGAGACGCATGCCACGCCCGACCTGCTGGCCGAAGCCGGCTTCGACTATGTGATGGACTGGCCGCATGATGACCAACCGACTTGGCTGTCCACCCGCGCCGGGCGGCTGCTGGCCCTGCCCTATGCGCGCCCGCTGAACGACCTGCCGGCGCTGCATGGCGCGAAGCAGGAACCGCGCGACTGGGCCGATGCCTTGCTGGAAACGCTCGCTGAAATGCAGCGGCTTTCGGCGCGTTTCCCACTGGTGTTCAACCTCTCGCTGCACCCCTTCCTGTCGGGCTGGCCGCACCGCCTGGTGCATCTGCGCCGCGTGCTGGAAAGACTGCGCGCGGAGCATGATGCGGGGCGCATCTGGCTGGCGCATGCGGGCGCGCTGGCCGTGCATGCGCGCAGAGTGCTGGGCTGATCAGAGGCCGCCCAGCGCCAGGTACTTCACCTCCAGATAGTCATCGATGCCGTATTTGCTGCCCTCGCGCCCCAGGCCGGATTGCTTCACGCCGCCAAATGGCGCTTCGGCCGTGGAGATGATGCCTTCGTTGATGCCGATGATGCCTGCTTCCAGCGCGTCGGCGACGCGGAAGATGCGGCCGACATCGCGGGCATAGAAATAGGCCGCCAGGCCGAACTCGCTGTCATTGGCGAGCCGTACGCCCTCCTCATCCGTCTCGAAGCGGATCAGGGGCGCCACGGGGCCGAAGGTCTCTTCGCGGAAGATCAGCGCCGTGGGTGGTACATGCGTCAGGATCGTCGGCTCGAAGAAATTCCCGCCGCGTGCATGGCGTTTGCCGCCGGTCGCCACCTTCGCGCCATGCGCCACAGCATCGGCGATGTGTTCCTCCACCTTCGCCACCGCCGCCGCATTGATCAGCGGGCCTTGCGTGACGCCGGGTTCCATCCCGTTGCCCACCTGCAGCTTCGCGACCGCGGCCGCCAGCTTCTCGGCGAAGGCGTCATAGACGCCCGTCTGCACCAGAAGGCGGTTGGCGCAGACGCAGGTCTGCCCGGTGTTGCGATACTTGCTGGCCATCGCGCCCTGCACCGCCGCGTCCAGATCGGCGTCGTCGAACACGATGAAGGGCGCGTTGCCGCCCAGCTCCATGCTGGTCTTCTTGATGGTGTCGGCGCATTGCCGCAGCAGGATGCGGCCAACTTCGGTGCTGCCAGTGAAGGAGAGTTTCCGCACCAACGGGTTCGCTGTCAGCTCGCCACCGGTAGGGCCCGACGGCCCGGTGATGACGTTGCACACGCCCTTGGGCATTCCCGCCCGCTCCGCGATCACGGCCAGTGCCAGCGCGGAGAACGGCGTCTGCGATGCCGGGCGGATCACGCCCGTGCAGCCCGCGGCCCAGCCAGGCCCGGCCTTGCGCGTGATCATCGCAGAGGGGAAATTCCAAGGCGTGATGGCCGCAAAGACGCCGATTGGCTCCTTCATCACCATGATGCGCCGGCCCTGTGCGTTCTGCGGAATCGTGTCGCCATAGACGCGCCGCGCTTCCTCCGCGAACCATTCCAGGAATGAGGCGGAATACACCACCTCGCCCTTTGCCTCGGCCAATGGCTTGCCCTGCTCGGCGGTCATGATCACGGCCAGGTCATCGGCGTGGGCGTGCATCAACTCGGCCATGCGGCGCAGGATGGCGGCGCGTTCCTTGGCCAGCATGGCGCGCCAGCCGGCGAAGGCGCGGTGCGCGGCCTCGATCGCGCGGCGCGTTTCCGCCGCGCCCAGCGCCGGCACATGGCCGATCAGCGCGCCATTCGCCGGGTTGTGCACGGCGAGCGTCGCACCCCCATCGGCCTGCACCCATGCACCATCGATGCAATTGGCCTGGCGCAGTAGCGTCGGGTCCTTCAGCGGCAGGCTGATCACGGCTTCCAGCATGGCTTGTTCCTCCTGGCGCGATGCTAGCGCCTGATCCGCGAAGGCGGAAACGCCGAAGCGGTGAATCAGTCTCACATGACAGACTTGCAGCGCGTGAAGCGCTGCAAGCCCGCCTTCCCGCCCGCGCCAAGCGCGTGCAGACTGCCCCCAACAGGAGGAAACGCATGCTGCGAAGCTGGGTGAACAGCGCGAACGCCGCCGACCATGACTTCCCCATCCAGAACCTGCCCTTCGGCGTGTTCACCCCGGCTGGCGAGGCGCTGCGCGGCGGTGTGGCGATCGGCGACAAGGTGCTGGACATTGCCGCCGCACTCGCCGCCGGACGCCTGCGTGGCGTGGCCGCACAGGCCGCAGCCCAACCCACGCTGAACGGCCTGATGGCGATGGGCCGCGATGCCAGCGCCGAATTGCGCGCGCAACTGACCGCGCTGCTGGCCGAGGGTTCCGCCCCAGCGCCGGAACTGCTGCATGACCGCGCCGCGGTCACGATGCATCTGCCGGTCGAGGTGCGGAACTTCTCCGACTTCATGGCCAGCCGCCCGCATTGCGCGCGGCTGGGGCGCGCGCGCAACCCGGACAATCCTCTACCGCCGGCTTTTCATCATCTGCCCGTCGCGTATCACTCGCGCGCATCCTCCGTGCGCGCATCGGGCACGGATGTGCGCCGGCCCTGGGGCCAATACGCGCAGGACAATGGCGTGGTCTTCGCGCCCACGAACGCCATGGATTTTGAACTGGAAATGGCGATCTGGATCGCCGAGGAAAACGCACTCGGAGAACCAACGCCCATCACGCGCGCCGATCGGCGCATCTTCGGGGTGGGCCTGCTGAACGACTGGTCGGTGCGCGATGTGCAGCGCTACGAAATGCCGCCGCTGGGGCCGTTCCTGG
This sequence comes from Alphaproteobacteria bacterium, assembly GCA_026400775.1. Classification (GTDB taxonomy): domain Bacteria; phylum Pseudomonadota; class Alphaproteobacteria; order Acetobacterales; family Acetobacteraceae; genus Rhodovarius. The sequence goes on from JAPLOK010000109.1 coordinate 3,426, forward strand.
GTAAGTCACTGCTGACCAGTGTCTCGCCCTGGGTGGTCACGATGGAAGCGATGGAACCGTTCATGGCGCCGCTGCCGCCGCGCCTGCCCGGTGACCCGCCCTGCCCTGCGCATCTGGACACTGCGCGGCCCGATGCGCTGCGCGTGACGATGCGCGCCGCCATCCAGACACCGCGGATGGCAGCCGCCGGCATCGCGCCGCATGTCGTGACCGAGGCGCCGCTCGCGGAGATGTACTGGTCGCTGGCGCAAATGATCGCGCACCACACATCCAATGGCTGCAACCTGCTGCCCGGCGATCTGCTCGGCAGCGGCACGGTGTCTGGCGCCGCCGATGGCCAGGAAGCCTGCCTGGCCGAATTGCTGCTGCGTGGACCGATCAGCCTGCCAAGCGGCGAAACCCGCCGATTCCTGGAAGACGGCGACAGCGTGATCTTCACCGCCCGCGCCGTGGCGCCCGGCGCCACATCCATCGGCTTCGGCGAATGCCGCGGCACCATCCTTCCCGCCCATACGAGGTGAGCATGCGCCGCATCATCGACATCTCTGCGACCCTCAAGGCAGGCATCAAGTCCGACCCGCCGGGCATGGAGCCGCAGATTGAATATCACGACCACCACATGACCGCGCCGCGCATGGCCGACTACATGGGCGTGCCGATTGCCTCCCTGCCGGAGGGCGAATACGCCGCTGTGGAGCGCGTGAACATCAGCACCCATAACGGTACGCATATGGATGCGCCGTATCACTATTTTTCGCGGCAAGACGAACGCCTGGTGCCAGGCGGGCGGCCTTCGCTGCGCATCGACGAAATCCCGCTGGACTGGTGCTTCCAGCGCGGCGTGAAGCTGGATTTCCGCGAGAAGCCCGATGGCCATGTGGTGCAGCCCGACGAAGTGGAAGCCGAACTTGCGCGCATTGGCCACACGCTCGCACCGCTCGACATCGTGGTGGTCAACACCCGCGCCGGCAGCCGCTACGGCCATGATGATTTCATCGACAGCGGCTGCGGCATGGGCAAGGCGGCCACGCTGTGGCTGCTGGAACGCGGCGTGCGCGTGGTCGGCACCGATGGCTGGTCCTGGGATGCGCCGTTCAGCCACACCAAGAAGCGCGTGACCGAAACCGGTGATGCCGGCCTGATCTGGGAAGGCCACCGCGCGGGGCGCGAGATCGGCT
>JAPLOK010000315.1 GCA_026400775.1 Alphaproteobacteria bacterium
AGCCAAGGTCGAGGTGAAGGAAATCCCGGGCCGTCCGGGTTCCTACAACGCGGTCGCCTATATGCGCCCGTGGCTGCAGATGGAGGAACTGACCACCTCCATGCGCATGGTCGCGCGCATTCCGCAGAAGTCCTGACGCCGCCCCCGTGACGCATACCTCTTGGCGCCAGGCATTGTCTCAAGGCCGCGAATGCGGCCCGCCGGCAGTCCGGCGAGCCAAGCAAACCGGAGGTTTGCGCCCAGCGCCTGAGGGCACGAAAAAGCATACCGTCGGTCGCCAGAGGCGAGCGATGGTATGACCCCGCTGCGCGAGGTGATGCTGTCGGGCCGGTTTTTCGGCCAGGGCGCACCCGCGCAGGAGGTGGCGGAATTCCTCGCCGAACGCGATCCCGCGCAGGCCCTGGCCGCATGGCTGGGGCCTGATGCGTTGCGGGCCATTGCCCGCCTGCCCGACCGCATGCAGCGCCTGGCCGAGGCGCTGGACCGTGACATCATCGCCATCGACCAGGCCATGTCGCGGCAGCTGGACCAGCTGCTGCACCACCCGCGGCTGACGCGCCTCGAAGGCTCCTGGCGCGGGCTGTTCTGGCTGGTGGATGGCTTCGTGCAGGACCGCCTGGTGAAGGTGCGCATTCTGCCCGCCACCTGGGCCGAGGTGGCGCGCGACCTGGACCGCGCGGTGGAGTTCGACCAGTCGGGCCTGTTCCGCCTGGTCTATGAGGATGAATTCGGCACGCCCGGCGGCGAGCCCTATGGCATGATCATCGCCGACTACATGATCCAGGGCGGGCCCGGGCCGGGGCATCCGGTGGATGACATCGCGGCATTGGGGCATCTGGCGGGTGTGGCCGCGGCCTCCTTCTGCCCGATCATCCTGCCGGCCTCGCCGCGGTTGTTCGGGCTGGACAGCTTCCACGAAGCACCGCCCACCTTCAGCATCACCGAAGCGCTGCGCGCGCCTGAACGCGCGCGCTGGCGCAACCTCGCATCGCGGGAGGATACGCGCTTCCTGGCCATGGTGCTGCCGCGCATCCTGGGCCGCGCGGCCTGGCGCGCCGATGGCTCGCGCGCCGACCGTTTCCGCTATCGCGAGCATATCCGCGGGCCGGAACATCGCGTCTGGACCACGCCGGTCTACGCCATGGCCTCCGTCGCGGCCCGGGCCTTCGCGCGCTATCGCTGGCCCGGCGAAATCCGCGGCGCGGAGCCCAGCTGGGACGCGACCGGCGGCGTGGTGGATACGCTGCGGCTGGAGCGTTTCCGCGCCGATCCGCCCGGCCCCGCGCCGCGCCCGCCGGTGGAACTCGCCCTGACCGATGACCAGGAACGCCAGGCCGCCGAGGCCGAGATGATCCCGCTCTGCGGCCTTGAAGCCCTGCCCGAAGCCAGCTTCGGCGCGGTGCCCACGCTGCACCGCCCGCCGCGCATGACGACCGAGGCGGCGATTGCCAACCAGCGCCTCTCCTCGCAGCTGAACAGCATCCTGTGCGTGTCGCGCTTCGCCCATGTGCTGAAGCTGATGGGCCGCGACATGGTGGGCAGCTTCGCCTCGGCCGCCGATGTGGAGCTGCGCCTGCAGCAATGGCTGAACCGGCACATCAGCGGCCTTGCCGGCGGCGGCGATGTCGCGGCACGCTACCCCCTGCGCGATGCGCGAGTGGAAGTGCGCGAACGCCCGGGCAAGCCGGGCATCTATGGCTGCACCATCCTGTTGCAGCCACAATACCAATTGGACGAGGTGGGCGCGTCCTTCCGCCTCGTGACGGAACTGACCGCGCCACGGCAAGCGGCGTGAACAAGGGGGATTTCGCATGACGACGGCGGGTGATGCATTCAAGGCGGGCGACATCGCAGGCGCGATCGCCGCGGCCCAGGCCCAGGTGAAGGCGGCCCCGCGCGATTCCGGCGCGCGCTGGTTCCTGGCGGAACTGCTGCTGTTTTCCGGCGATGCCGAGCGCGCGGACCGCATGCTAGACGCAGCCGTGCTCGATGACCCGTCACCGGCGGTGATGGAATTCCGCAAGCTGCTGCGCGCCGAAGTCATCCGCCAGCAGGTCTGGGCGGAAGGCCGTGCGCCGAAGTTTTCCGGCGATGACGCGACAGAGGCACAGAACGCGGCAATCCGTGCCACGGTGCTGGCGCGCGCCGGCGAACTGGCCGAAGCGGCCGCCGAAGCCGACCGTGCCGAGGCCGCACGGACGCGCATCGGCGGCGAGGCGGAACTGGCCGACGGCACGCGCATCACCTTCGATGATTTCCGCGACGCCGATGACCTGGCAGCGCCCATGTTCGAAGTGCTGACCGCCGGCGGCGACCACATCCTGGTGCCGATCGAGCGCATCGCGGCACTGGAATTCGACGCCCCCCGCCGCCCACGCGACCTGG
>JAPLOK010000438.1 GCA_026400775.1 Alphaproteobacteria bacterium
AGCCCCGAGGCGGCCCTTGCCGCCGCGGTGCGCAAGCTGCGCCGCGGTTCCGTGCTGGTGGTGGGCGATGCCATGCTCGACCGTTACGTCTATGGCCGCGTCAGCCGCGTCTCGCCCGAGGCGCCTGTGCCCGTCATGGCGATCGAGCGCGAAACCGCGCTGCCCGGTGGTGCCGCCAATGTGGTGCGCAACCTGACCGCGCTGGGCGCAGCCGTCGCCTTCGTCTCGGTGGTCGGTGATGACCAGGCGGGTTCCGACCTGACCGGGCTGATCGGCGGCCAGCCGGGCATCGAGCCCTGGCTGCTGGTGCAGGGCGGCCGCGCCACCACCACCAAGACTCGCTTCGTCGCCGCCGGCCAGCAGATGCTGCGCGCCGACCATGAAACCGCGGGCCCGATCCATCCGCGCCTGGCGGACCGCCTGGTGCGCATCGCCACCGATGCCATGGCCGCGACCCGTGCCGTGGTGCTCTCGGACTACCGCAAGGGCGTGCTGGTGGGCGATGTCGCGCAGCGCCTGCTGCAATTGGCGCGCAAGGCCGGCCGCGCCGTGGTGGTCGAACCCCGCGGCGGTGACCTGGAACGTTTTGCCGGCGCCGATGTCATCATCCCCGAACCCGATGAACTGGCCGCCGCCACCGGCATGGTGCTGCACAGCGCGGCGGGTGTTGCGCGCGCGGCGGAATTGCTCTGTGTGACGCATGGCTTCGGCGCGGTGCTGGTGCCGCGCGCCACCGATGGGCTGACCCTGGCCCAGGCCGGGCATCCGGTGCGGCATATCCGCGCCGAAGCGTCCGATGCCGATGACCCCGCCGGCGCCGGCGATGCCGTGGTGGCGGTCATGGCTGCCTGCCTGGCCGCAGGCCTGCCTGTGGGCCAGGCGGCGGAACTGGCCGCGGTGGCGATGGGCGTGGTCACGCGCAAGGCCGGCATCGCCCTGGTGCGCGACGATGAATTGCTGGAGGCGCTGACGCCGGGCTTCCATGCCCGGCACAAGCTGGTCTCGCTGCCCTTCGCCTCAGGTGTTGCGGAACGCTGGCGGCATCGCGGCTGGCGCGTGGGCCTGCTGCACCTGCAAGCCGCCGCCGCCGCGCAATGGTCGCCCCTGCTGATGGAACAGGCGCGCGAATGGTGCGACCGGCTGGTCGTCTGCATCTGCGACGAAGCCGGCCGGGCGCTGGCCGATTGGCCGATGGTGGATCTGGTCGCGCATTGCGATGGCCGGCCGAATGACGAGATGCTGCGGCTGTTCCGCCCCGATGTGCTGGTGCACGGGCCGCAGGCCGTGCCGCTGGGCCTGGATGACGAAAACCTGCTGGCCGAATGGGGCGGCGCGCTGCGCCGGGCCAGCCAGCAGGAGGCGGCGGAGTAGCCCGCCGCTTCCCCTCCGCGCGGGCCTGCGCCAGATTGCCCGCAACCGGAGGAACCACCATGCACACCACCCGCCGCGCTGCATTGGCGCTGACTGTGGCCGCGCCCGCCATCCACGCCCAGGGCGCCTCGATCCGCATCATCGTCCCCTTCGCGCCGGGCGGTTCCACCGATGCGGTGGCGCGCCTGGTCTCGGTCGGGCTGTCGCAGCGGCTCGGTGGCGCGGTGGTGGTGGACAATCGCCCAGGTGCTGCCGGCGCCCTGGGCACCGAGGCCGTGGCGCGCGCCGCCCCCGATGGCCTGACCTGGCTGCTCACCTTCGACAGCCACGCGACCTTGCCCGCGCTGCTGCCCAACCTCTCCTTCAACCTCACGCGGGACCTTGACCCGGTGATGCTGATCGGCGGCGCGCCTTATGTGATCGCAGCAAGGCCGGACAAGCCCTTCCGCAACCTGACCGAGCTGGTCGCCGCCGCCCGCGCGCGGCGCGATGCGCTGAGCTACGGCTCCACCGGCAATGGCACGATCGGGCATTTGACCATGATGCTGCTGCAACAGCGCATCGGGGCCAGCATGCCGCATGTCGCCTATCGTGGTGGCGGGCTTGCGGTGAACGACACGGTGGCGGGCCATGTGGACATGATGATCGGCTCGGCGGCGCTTCTGGCGCCGCACATCGCTGGCGGCACGCTGCGCGCCATCGCACAGTTCGGGCCCACGCGGCTGCCCGCCCTGGCGCAGGTGGCCACCGCCGAGGAAAGCGGCTTCCCGGGGCTCCAGGCCGAGGCCTGGTGGGGTGTCTTCGCGCCCGCTGGCACGCCGGCCGCGCAGGTGGCGCGCATGAACACCGCCCTGCGCGAGACGCTGAGCGAGGAACGCGTGCGCCACCAGATGGAGCAGACGCAGCAGGCGCGGCTCGCGCTGTCCGACCCCGAGGGGCTGCGGGTGTTCCTGGAGCGGCAGATCGAAACCTGGGGCGGCGTGGTGCGGGCCAACAACATCCGGCCCGACTGATTCACCCCGCCATGCGCGTGCGGTTCCGCCCTTCCGCCTTGGCCTGGTAGAGCGCGGCATCGGCCGCGCCGATTACCTGGTCGGGCATGGCGCCCGCGGCGCCGATGGCCGCCCCAATGCTGCAGGTGCAGCTCAGTTCCACGCCGCCCAGCACCAGCGGCGTGGTACCCACCGCCTCACGCAGGCGTTCGGCGACGATCATGGTGTATTCAGCGGGCGCGCCGGCCAGCACGATCAGGAATTCCTCGCCGCCCCAGCGCGCCACCACGTCTGAGGCGCGCAGATTGGCGCGCAGGCGGGTGGCAATCTCGCGCAGCGCCATGTCGCCCACATTATGGCCATAGGTGTCGTTGATCGGCTTGAAGCGGTCCAGATCCACGATCAGCACCGAGGCCTCGCCGCCGCGCAGCACGCCTTCCAGGTGGCGGCGCACATAGCGGCGGTTGCGCAAGCCGGTCAGCGGGTCGGTCACCGCCATTTCCAGGCTGCGGTCGAGTTCGGAGCGCAGGCGGTCCTGGTAGCGCTTGCGGCGGATCTGGTTGCGCACGCGGGCGCGCAATTCATTCGGGTCCACCGGCAGCATCACATGGTCATTGGCGCCGATGTCGAAGCCGCGCAGCACCATGGCGCGCTGCGCCGGGCGCGCGGCCAGCACCACCGGCACGTCGCGGGTGACGGCCTGCGCACGCAGGCGCGAGGCCAGGCGCAGCACCTCCGCGCCATCCTCGGGCAGGCAGAGCACGGCCAGGTCGAAGCCGCCGACGGAAAGCCGCGCCCAGGCATCCTCGGTGCTGCCGCAGCGCAGCACGTCGAGGCCATCGAGCCGCAGGCTGGCCTCGATCGGGTCGGCATCCATCGCCGCACCCAGCAGCAGGGTGCGGGTGCCCGCGACACTCTCATCGGGGTCGGCGGGGGCTTCGAAGCCCAGTTCGCGCGCGGTCTCGGCGCGCAGGCGCCAGGCATCCTGCACCTGCTTCACGCGCATCAGCGCGCGCAGCCGTGCGAACAGCGTCGCGTCATCGACGGGCTTGGAGAGGAAGTCGTCGGCGCCCGCTTCCAGGCCGCGCACGCGCTCGAAGGAATCAGTCAGCGCGGTGACCATGACGACGGGAATATGGGTCAGCGCCGGGTCGCTCTTGAGGCGCTTGCAGGTCTCGAAACCATCCATGCCGGGCATCATGACATCTAGAAGAATTATGTCTGGAGACCAGCCTGAAGCCTGCATCAGGGCTTCCACGCCGCTCTGCGCCAAAGCTACTTCGTAATATTCGCTTTGCAGCTTCGCCTCGAGCAGGCGGAGGTTCGCGGCGATGTCGTCCACCACCAGGATTCGCGCCGTCATGCGCGCATTCCCAGACGGAGAGAGCCATGTCGGGCTTTACCCTGCGCAATGACCGTGCCGCCAACAATGCCGCGCTGTTCTTTAAGCGATGGCTCGCCAATCCGCTGCAGATGGGCAGCATCATCCCATCCTCCGCGACCTTCTGCCGGTTGATCGCCGAACGCGCCGAGCGCGCCGAGGACGAGGTTGTGGTGGAACTCGGCGCGGGCACCGGCGTCATCACCCGCGCGCTGCTCGCTGCCGGCGTGCCGGCCGAGAAGCTGCTGGTGGTCGAGATCGTGCCCGAGATGGCCGAACATCTGCGCCAGAGCCTGCCCGGCGTGCAGGTGGTGTGCGGCGACGGCTTCGAACTGCCCGAGGTGCTGCGCGCGGCCGGCAACCCCAAGGTGGGCGATGTGGTCTGCGGCATTCCGTTGGTGATGCTGCCCAAGGACGCGCAGGCGCGCATCGTGGGTGCCATGCTGGCGGCCAGCCCGAAGCGCGGCTTTCTGCACCTGTCCTATTGCATCACCTCGCCGCTGCCCAAGGCAAGGCTGGGGCTGAAAGGCGGGCGGCTGGCCTATACCTTCATGAATTTCCCGCCCGGCGGTGTGTGGCGCTATGCACCGGCCGGTTGAGCGCGTGCTCAAGACCACCTTGTCCAGTCCCCTGATGACGCACCTGTTTAGCAGGAAACCGCGCGGGGCTGGGAAGGGGGTCATCCTGCCTTCCGCAGGTATGGTTGTGTTCTGATGCCCGGCGGGCCGCCTGCTTGGCGCTGCCGGTGATGCTTGAGAGCGGGATGCGTTGAGGTGGAATCACCGAAAACGCCGAATCCCGCTCTCCACAACGGGCTGGACCAGGCTGCGTGAACGCATATGAACGCAGCTATGGTCTGGGCGGCGCGAAACACCGCCGCCTGAGCGAAACCGGCCTTGACGCCGGGCGGCCGCGCCGCCATACGCCCCACTTCCCGCGCCGGCGCCCTGGACAGCCCGGCCGAGGAAACGCGCCCCCGCCGCATGGTGCGGCCCCCGGTTCGCCGGGGCGTAAGGTGGGACGCCCGACCCCTTCAGGAGGGCCTGATGTCCAAGATGAAGACGACCTCAAGCGCCAAAAAGCGCTTCAAGATCACCGCCACGGGCAAGGTTTTGGCCGGTCCTGGCAAGAAGCGGCACAACCTCTCCGCGCGCAGCCAGAAGGCCAAGCGCCAGAACCGCGGCAGCCAGACCCTGACGGAAATGGACGCCAAGACGGTGAAGCAGTGGCTGCCCTACGGGCTGAGCCGGTAAGCGGAGGGGATTGAGACATGGCACGTGTAAAACGCGGCGTGGTCGCCCACGCCAAGCACAAGAAGGTCCTGAAGCTCGCCAAGGGCTATGTGGGCCGTTCGGGCACCAACTTCCGCCCCGCGCTGGAGCGCGTGGAGAAGGCGTTGCAATACGCCTACCGCGACCGGCGCAACAAGAAGCGTGAGTTCCGCGGGCTGTGGATCCAGCGCATCAATGCCGCCGTGCGCGAGCACGGCATGACCTATTCCACCTTCATCGCCGCCGTGAAGGCCGCGGGCGTGGAGATGGACCGCAAGGTGATGGCGGCGCTGGCGATGGAAGAGCCGGGGGCGTTCGCGGCCCTGGTCGAAAAGGCCAAGGCGGCCCGCGCCTGATTTCATATCCCTGACGGGGTTGCCGGGCCGCTCTCGATGTATCGGGGGCGGCCTTTCTTTTGGGGTTTGCACATGACCGACGACCTCGCGGCATTGGCCGCCACCACCGAGGCCGAAATCGCCGCCGCCACCGATCCGCGCGCACTCGACGCCGTGCGCGTGGCCGCGCTGGGCAAATCAGGCGCCGTCACCGCGCTCCTGAAGGGCCTGGGCGCGCTGGCGCCGGACGCAAGGCGCGAACGCGGCGCCGCGCTGAATGTGCTGAAAACCCGCATCGAAGCCGCACTCGACGCCCGCCGCCTGGTGCTGGACGAAGCCGCCCTGAACGCGCGCCTGGCCGCCGAACGCCAGGACATGTCACTGCCCGCCCCGCCCATCGCGACCGGCGCCATCCACCCCATCAACCGCACCATCGAGGAACTCACCGCCATCTTCGGCGCCATGGGTTTCGCCGTGGTCGAAGGCCCGGATATCGAAGGCGACTGGTACAATTTCGCCGCCCTGAACATCCCCGACCACCACCCCGCGCGGCAGGACCAGGACACTTTCTACATGCCAGGCAGCGGCCCCGATGGCCGCCCCATGGTCCTGCGCACGCAGACCAGCCCCTTGCAAATCCGCACCATGATTGCGCAGGAACCGCCCATCCGCATCATAGCACCTGGCCGCACCTATCGCGCCGACCATGACGCGACGCATTCGCCCATGTTTCACCAGGTCGAGGGCCTGGTGATCGACCGCGACATCACCTTGGGCCACCTGAAGGGCTGCCTGACCGATTTCCTGCGCGCCTTCTTCGGCATCGCTGATTTGCCGGTGCGGTTCCGCTCCTCCTACTTCCCCTTCACCGAGCCTTCGATGGAGGTCGATATCGGCTGGAACCGCAAAAGCGGCGAATTGGGCGCCGGCGGTGACTGGCTGGAAATCCTGGGCAGCGGCATGGTCCACCCGCGCGTGCTGGCCAATTGCGGGCTGGACCCGCGCGAGTGGCAGGGCTTCGCCTTCGGCATGGGGATCGAGCGCATCACCATGCTCAAGCACGGCATCCCCGATCTGCGCCCCTTCTTCGAGGGTGATGTGCGCTGGCTGAAGCACTACGGCAGCAATCCGCTAAGCCCCGCCAACCTGCATGAGGGCGTGTGATGAAGTTCCCACTCTCCTGGCTGCGCGAACACCTCGACACTGACGCGCACCCCGACGCCATCGCTGAAACCCTGACCCGCATCGGCGTCGAAGTGGAGGGCATCGAGGACCGTGCCGCCGCACTGGCGCCCTTCGTCATCGCCCGCGTCATCGAAGTCGTGCAGCACCCGAACGCTGACCGCCTGCGCAGCCTGCGCGTGGATGTGGGCGATGGCCGCGAGCTCTCCGTCGTCTGCGGTGCGCCCAATGCGCGCACCGGCATGCTCGGCGTCGCGGCGCTGCCCGGCGCCTATATCCCCGGCACCGACATCACGCTGAAAGCCGGCGAAATCCGCGGCGTGAAGTCCGAGGCGATGATGCTCTCCGCCCGCGAAATGGGCCTGGGCGACGACCATTCCGGCATCATGGACCTGCCCGAAGATGCGCCGATCGGCGCGCGCTACGTGGATTATGCGGGCCTGGATGATCCGATCATCGAGGTGAAGGTCACGCCCAATCGCGGCGACGCACTCTCCGTGCGCGGTGTCGCGCGGGACCTGGCCGCCGCGGGCCTGGGCAAGCTCAAGCCGCTGATGGTGCCGCCTATTGCGGCCACCTACCCCTCGCCCCTGCAATGGCGCATCGAGGATCCGCGCGCCTGCAACTGGGTGCTCGGCCGCGGCATTCGCGGCGTCAAGAACGGTCCCAGCCCGCAATGGCTGCAGGACCGCCTGGTGGCGATCGGCCTGCGCCCGATCAATGCGCTGGTGGATGTCACCAACCTCTTCACCTTCGGCCTCGGCCGGCCCTTGCATGTGTTCGACGTGGCCAAGGTGCAGGGCGACACCCTGTTCATGCGCATGGCGCGCGAGGGCGAAACGCTGGCCGCGCTGAACAACAAGACCTACTCCCTGACCGCGGAGGACGGCGTCATCGCCGATGCCGCGCATGTGGACGCACTCGGCGGCATCATCGGCGGCGAGAGCACGGGCTGCGACGAGACCACCACCGAATGCTTCATCGAATGCGCCATCTTCGACCCGGTGCGCGTCGCGCTGTCGGGCCGCAGGCACGGCGTCTTCACCGATGCCCGCGCGCGCTTCGAACGCGGCGTGGACCAGGCCTTCCCGCGCCAGGCGCTGGAACTGGCCACGGCGCTGATGATGGAACTCTGCGGTGGCGAGGCCAGCGAAGTCTCCGAAGCCGGCACCGAACCCGCCTGGCGCCGCAGCGCCACCTTGCGCTTCGAGCGGCTGTCGGGCCTTGGTGGCCTTGCTGTCCCGCGTGAGGAGGCCATCGCGCGCCTGACCCGCCTGGGCTTCACCACGCTCGGCGAAAACGCCACCAGCCTGACGGTCATGGTGCCCTCCTGGCGCAATGACGTGGCAGCACCCATGCATCTGGACCAGGCGCCCGGCCTGGAGCCGGCACGCGCCGCCGCCGCCCGCGCCGGCGCCGAATCCATGGAAGCCGAATGCGACCTGGTGGAGGAAGTGCTGCGCTTGGGCGGGCTGGACGCCGTGCCGCCGGTGTCTCTGCCGCGCGCGGCCGCAGTGCCCCTGCCCGCCGTCACGCCCGCGCAGGCCCGTGCGTCGCTCGCGCGGCGCATGCTCGCCGCGCGTGGCTGCCTGGACAATGTGACCTATGGCTTCCTGGACGGCGCCACGGCCACGCTGTTCGGCGGCGGCGATGCGGCGCTGCGGGTGCAGAACCCCATCGCCTCGGACCTGGATCAGATGCGGCCCACGCCCATCGCATCCCTGGCGCAGGCCGCGGCGCGCAATGCCGCGCGTGGCTTCGCCGATGTGGCGCTGAGCGAGGTGGGCGGCGCCTATGCGCCCGGCGCGCAGCAGGCGCTGGCCTGCGTGTTGCGCGCCGGCAGCACGCCGCTGCACTGGGCCGAAACCGCGCGCCCCGTGGCCGCGCTGGACGCCAAGGCGGATGCCATGGCGGTGCTGGAAGCGCTCGGCGTGGCCATGCAGGGGCTGATCACCGCGAGCGAGGCGCCCGCCCATTACCACCCCGGCCGCAGCGCCACGCTGAAGGCCGGCCGCACGGTGCTGGCGCATTTCGGGGAGCTGCATCCGGGCCTGTGCGCCAAGCTCGGCCTGGCCGGCGCGGCCGTGTCCTGCGAGGTGTTCCTGGACGCGATCCCCGAACCCAAGCGCCGCAAGCGCGCGCAGCCTGACATGCCGGCCTTCCAGCCGGTGCGGCGTGACTTCGCATTTGTGGTGGATGCTGGCGTGGCGGCCGATGCGCTGCTGCGCGCGGCGCGCGGCGCCGAGCGGGCGTTGATTGCGGACGTGGCGCTGTTCGACCGCTATGCCGGGGACCGCGTGGCGGAGGGCAAGGTGTCACTGGCGATCCAGGTCACGCTGCAGCCGCGCGAACGCACGCTGACGGATGCGGAGATCGAGGCGGTGGCGCAGAAGGTGGTGGCGGCGGTGGGCAAGGCGACCGGCGCCACCCTGCGCGGCTGAACGCAAAAAGGGCACCGGGTCGCCCCGGTGCCCCGCAAGACTGCGCGGCCTCGCGCGCTACTTGATCTTGGATTCCTTGTACACGACGTGCTTGCGCACCACCGGGTCGTACTTTTTCAGTTCGAGCTTGCCGGTCGCGGTGCGGGCGTTCTTCTTCGTCACGTAGAAATGCCCGGTCTCCGCCGAGGAAATGAGCTTGATCTGGATGGTGTTGGACTTGGCCATGGCGGGTTTCCCAAACGACAGGGGCCGCGGACCGACGGCCCACGGACAGAGCGCGGGTTGAACACCATAACCCGCGCCCAGGTCAAGCCCGTTCAGCCGGCAAACGGGTCCCGCAGCGCGATCGTGTCATCCCGGTCCGGCGAGGTGCTCAACATCATCACCGGTGCTTCCACCAGTTCCTCGATGCGGCGCACATACTTCACCGCCTCGGCAGGCAGTTCGGCATAGCTGCGCGCGCCGCGCGTGGAACCCGCCCAGCCGGTCAGCGTCTCATAGACCGGCTCGCAGGCGGTCTGCGCGCGCATCGCCGCCGGCAGGCGCTTCAGCACCTCCCCGCCCACGCGATAGCCGGTGCAGATCTTCAATTCCGGCAGGCCGTCCAGCACGTCCAGCTTGGTCAGCACCAGGCCGTCCATGCCGCCGATCTTCACCGCCTGGCGCACCATCGCCGCATCGAACCAGCCGCAGCGGCGGGGGCGGCCGGTGACGGTGCCGAATTCATGCCCGCGCTCGCCCAGCAGCTTGCCCGTCGCGTCGAACAATTCCGACGGGAAAGGCCCACTGCCCACCCGCGTCGCATAGGCTTTGGCGATGCCCAGCACCGTGCCCACGCTGCCCGGCCCGACGCCCGAACCCGCCGCCGCATTGCCCGCCACCGTGTTGCTGCTGGTCACATAGGGGTAGGTGCCGTGGTCAACATCCAGCATGACGGCCTGCGCGCCTTCGAACAGCACGCGCTTGCCCTCGGCGCGCGCGGCCTCCAGCAATTCCCAAACCGGCGCGGCATAGGGCAGCAGCTTCGGCGCCAACGCCAGCAGCGCGTCCAATAGCGGCTGCTTGGCGAATTCCGGCGCGCCCAGGCCGCGCAGCAGCGAATTATGGTGCAGCAGCAATTCGTCCAGCTTGAATGACAGCGTCTCCGGTTCGGCCAGGTCGCAGACGCGAATGGAACGCCGCCCCACCTTGTCCTCATAGGCAGGGCCAATGCCGCGGCCCGTGGTGCCGATCTTGTCCTCGCCGCGCGCCGCCTCCCGCGCGCGGTCCAGTGCGGGGTGCAGCGGCAGGATCAGCGGCGTGGTCTCGGCCACGCGCAGGTTGTGCGGCCCGACATCCAGCCCCTGGGCGCGCACCTTCTCGATCTCGGAGAACAGCGCATCGGGGTCCAGCACCACGCCATTGCCGATCAGCCCCAGCTTGCCGCGCACCACGCCCGAGGGCAGCAGCGACAGCTTGTAGGTGGTGCCATCCACCACCAGCGTGTGGCCGGCATTGTGCCCGCCCTGGAAGCGCACCACGACATCGGCGCGGCTGGCCAGCCAATCGACCACCTTGCCCTTGCCCTCGTCACCCCATTGCGCGCCGATCACGGCTACATTGGCCATAGCGTTATTCCTCGATGGGCGCGGGTGTTGCGCCGCGCAGTACATGCGTGCAGCCCAGCGCACGCGGATCATCCTGGGCAGAGAGTGCGGCCACCGTCGCATAGCCCGCCGTCCGCGCCGCCGCCGCCGCCGCGCGGTCCGCGCCCAGCGGCAGGAACAGCCGTGGCCGGCGCGCTGCCGGGCCGGCCGCGCGGCGCACCGCATCCGGATACAGCGTCATGCCGGTGGAGGGTTCGTCATTGGCCGACAAATAGCGCCCGCCGCGCGCCAATTCGCCCGTGCGCCCCGGCCCATAGACTGTAAAGGCCACGCCCACATGATAGCGAAAGCCGCGGAATTCCAGCGGGTCCAGCGTGACGCGCAGGCCGGGTGCCGCGGCCTGGATGGCGCGCACCACGGCGGCCGCATTATCGGCGATGGCGCGCGCGGCGGGCGGCAACTCGGCAGCCTCCAGCGCGGCCAGCGCGCGCGGCGCGGGGCCGGCGGCCTCCATCAGGGGGGGCAAGAGTCGCGTCAACATCGGGTGTTCGGCGGCCAGCGCGGCCACCGCCGCCGCATCCTTGCGGTCCAGCGCGCGCGACAGCCGCGTGGCCGCCGCACCTGCAAGGCCGGCGGCCTCCAGCAGCGCCGGCGTCATGGTCGGCAGCGTCACATCCAGCACGAAGCCCTGCACGCCCACGGCGGCCAGCGCCTCGGCCGCCACCACGGCGCATTCCGCATCGGCCTCGGGCGCCGAGCCGCCGATGATCTCGATGCCCGCCTGCGCCAACTGGCGTTCCGGCGCCAGTTCCGTGCCATGCACGCGCAGCACCTGGCCGGCATAGGACAGGCGCAACGGCCGCGCCGCGCGCCCCAGCCGATGCGCCGCCATGCGCGTGACCTGCGGCGTGGTGTCCGCGCGCAGCCCCATCATGCGGCCGGAGACCGGGTCCATCAGCCGGAAGGTCTGCTCCGCCACCGCCGCACCGGAACCGGCCAGCAGCGTGTCCTCGAATTCCAGCAAAGGCGGCTTCACGCGGTCATAGCCATGCGCCGTGAACACGCCCATCAGGGTTTCGACCAGCCGCGCCTCGGCCTCCGCATCGGGTGGCAGAAGGTCGTGCAGGCCGGCAGGCAGCAGGGCGGGGTTGGCGTCGTTCATTCCACGCGCGGTGTGGCACGGGCTGTTGCGATTGTTAACATGCATCGCGCGGAAGCCGTGTTAGCCTTGGAGCATGAAACGTCGCACCCTTCCCCTGCTTCTCCTACTGCCGCTGGCGGCTTGCGCGCCCGGGCTGGTCGGCTCCCCCGGCGAATATCTGGGCGGTGTCGGTGACCCGGTGCGTGGCGTGGCGCTGCAGGCACCCTTCGTGCTGGGCGATACCTCGCGCTTCGCCGGTGACCCGGCGAGTGCGGCCTTCGCCGCCGCGCAGCTGGAATTCCTGGCGCGCAGCTTCGAGGAAGCGCCGCGCTATGCCGGCGTGGTCAGCCAGGGTTCGCTGGTTGCGCTGCGCCAGGGGCGCGACGAGATGCGCGCGGCCATCGGCATTCCGGCGCGCGAG
>JAPLOK010000355.1 GCA_026400775.1 Alphaproteobacteria bacterium
ATGTCGGCTTTCGTGGTCCAGCAGGTGACCCAGTATCGCGGCCCCTACCCCTATGTGGATGGGCTGATCATGCAGGTGACGCAGCGCATCGCCAGCATCGAGGTGGCGCATTACCCGCGCGCGGTGGGGCGGTCCAACTACACGCTGAAGCGGCTCGCGCTGCTCTGGTTGAACCTGGCCACCAATTTCTCCGTCGTGCCGCTGCGCATCGCGGTCTTTGCCGGGGCGGCGCTGGGGGCGATGGGCATGCTGCTGGCGGCCTTTGTCGTGCTGGAGGCGCTGCTCGGCTACACGCCGCCCGGCTGGGCCAGCACCATGACCGTCTATCTGCTGCTCACCGGCGTGCAGTTCATGATCCTGGGCGTGATGGGTGAATATGTCGGCCGCGCCTTCCTCTCGGCCAATGGCAAGCCGCAAGGCGTGGTGCGCGAGGCCATTCCCGCCCGCGACCCCGAACGCGTGTCGTGACGCCCTATTGGGCGGCGCTGATCGGCGCGATCAGTTCCTCGCTGGTAGGCCAGGTGTTGCTGAAGGCGGGCACCGGCGATGGCACGGGCAGCTTCATCGCGCAGCTCTTCCGCTGGCAGACGGTGGTGGGGCTCGGCTGCTACGGCCTGGGCGCGCTGCTCTACATCGTGGCGTTGCGGAAAATCCCGATGAGTGTCGCGCTGCCCTGCACGGCGGCGAGTTATATCCTGATTGCGCTGATCGGCTGGTGGGCCTTCAACGAGCCGATGGGGATGCAGAAAGTGGCGGCGGTGCTGCTGATCGCGAGCGGCGTCGCACTGCTGGCGACGGCGTAAGGCGTTAACCGTCGCTTAGGGGGCACCCGGCTAGATTTGCCGGGCACCCAGACGGAGACGCCCCCATGTTGCTGCAACTGGACGACAACCTGCCGCCACCCGCGCAGGCTCTGCCCGCCGTGCCCCATGGCGTCACCCTGCCCGAGCTGAAACTGCACGATCTGTACCAAGGCCTGCGCCCCGCCGGCCCGGCCCAGCCCACCAGCCTGCCCGCCGCCATGTCCGAGGCCGAGACGGCGCTGCTATCCGCCCTTGCGGCCAAGGCCGCGCGGGTGGTCGAATTCGGCTGCGGCGGCAGCACCCGCATCATGCTGGCGGCCGGTGCTGCGCGCATCCTCTCCGTCGATTCCGATGCGACCTGGCTGCAACGCGTCGCCAGCGGCCCCGAGGGTGAGGCCGCCTGCCGCGCCGGCCGGCTCATACCATGGCATGTCGATATCGGCCCCACCGGCGATTGGGGCTGGCCCAGCGGCCCGGTCAGCGCTGACACCGCCTGGCGCTATTGGGGCGCGCCCTGGCTGGTGATGCCGCCCGCCGAACTGGTGATGGTCGATGGCCGCTTCCGCATCGCCTGTGCGCTGGCTGCGCATGGTCAGCTTGCCCAGGGCGGGCATGTCGCGGTGCATGACTGGTGGCCACGCCGCGCCTATCAGGAGGCGCTGGCGCCCTTCTTCGATGTGGTGGGCTCCGCCGGCACATTGGCGCTGCTCTCGCCGCGCAAGATCGGCCGGGCGGAGATCGAGGCCGCACTGGAACGCCACGGCACCGATCCGCGTTGAATCACAGACGGCGGAAATCCAGGAACAGGTTGTTCGCCGGCATGGCCGTGACGGAGGGCTGCGCGAAGCCCTGGGCGGCGGCGGCCACATCCTCCAGCGCGCGCACGCCCCAGCTCGGATTCTCCGCGCGCAGGCGGGCGTCGAATTCCTGGTTGCTCTCCACCATGACGCCGCCGACGCGGTAGGGACCATAGAGAAACAGCGCCCCGCCAGGGCCCAACACCGCGGCCGCCCCGCGCATCAGGCCCAGTGTCGCGGCCCAGGGCGCGATATGGATCATGTTGATGCACAGCACCGCATCGGCCGCGACCGCCGGCCAGTCTCCGGCCGCATCCAACGCCAAGGGCGGCGCGATATTGGCGATCCCCGCGCACCAGGCGGCGATGGAAGCCCGCGCCTCCACATCCGGGTCCGAGGGCTGCACGACCAGGTCAGGCCGCGCCTGCGCGATCCACAGCGCGTGCTCGCCACTGCCAGAAGCCACCTCCAGCAGGCGCGCGCCCTGTGCCAGCCGCGGCAGCAGCACGCCCAGGATGGGTTCACGATTGCGCGAAGCGGCCGGCGCGTA
>JAPLOK010000451.1 GCA_026400775.1 Alphaproteobacteria bacterium
ATGCGCAGCTGGCCGCCGCGTTCAACGGTGCCTGCGGCGAAGGCGGCCTCGATGTCCTGCATCAGCGTGCCGCCTTCGGTCATGACCAGGAAGGCGCGGCGGCTGTCCATGACCATGACCGCGCGATTGGCGCGGCGGTCCACCAGGAAATGGATGCCAGGCTGGGCGGGTTCGATGCGCCAGCTCGCGCTGGCCACATGATAGGCCATGCGGGTCTCGCCGGTGGGCGCGTCGGCGCGGTCTTCCAGCGTGGCGCGGTAGGTGATGGCAACATCCATCAGCGGCACCGGTTCGGGCCGCGGCGGAGGGGCGTTGCGCGGCTGCGCCCAGGCGGGGGCCGCGCACAGCAGCAGGACGAACAGCGCGCGCATCAATCCATGCCGCTGTGTCGCGCCAGCACCTCGCGCTTGCCCTGGTGGTTCGCGGGCCCGACGATGCCTTCCTTCTCCATCTGCTCCACCAGCTTCGCCGCCTTGTTGTAGCCCACCGAAAGGTAGCGCTGCACCATGGAGATGCTGCACTTGCCCTCGCGCGCCACCAGATCCACCGCACGGTCGAACAGGGATTTATCGGCATCCGAGGCGCCGCCGATGCCGACCAGGCCGTCATCCTCCTCCGGCGCTTCGGTGACTTCTTCCACGTATTGCGGCTCGCCCTGTTCGCGCAGCCAATCGGCCACGCGCTGCACTTCGTCGTCGCTCACGAAAGGCCCGTGCACACGCTGCAACCGCCCGCCGCCGGCGCTGAACAGCATATCGCCCTGGCCGAGCAACTGTTCTGCGCCCTGTTCGCCCAGGATGGTGCGGCTGTCGATCTTGGAGGTCACGCTGAACGACACGCGCGAGGGGAAATTCGCCTTGATCGTGCCGGTGATGACATCCACCGAAGGCCGCTGCGTCGCCATGATCACATGGATGCCCGCGGCACGCGCCATCTGCGCCAGGCGCTGCACCGCGGCCTCGATATCCTTGCCGGCCACGATCATCAGATCGGCCATTTCGTCGATCACCACCACGATCATCGGCAGTGGCTGCAAGGCCAGGGGCTGTTCCTCGAAGACGGGCTTGCCGGTCTCGGGGTCGAAGCCGGTCTGCACCTTGCGGGTCAGCACCTCGCCCTTGTCGCGCGCAGCCTCCACCCGTTCATTGTAGCCGGCGATGTTGCGCACCCCGATGGAGGACATGGCGCGGTAGCGGCGTTCCATTTCCTTCACGGTCCATTTCAGCGCGCCGATCGCCTTGGGTGGCTCCGTCACCACCGGCGCCAGCAGATGCGGGATGCGGTCATAGACCGATAATTCCAGCATCTTCGGGTCGATCATGATGAAGCGACATTCCTCCGGCCCGAAGCGGTAGAGCAGCGAGAGGATCATGGTGTTGATACCGACCGACTTGCCCGAGCCGGTGGTGCCCGCGATGAGCAGATGCGGCATGCGCGCGAGATCGGCGAAGACCGGCGTCCCGCCGATATCCTTGCCCATCGCCATCGGCAGGCGCGCATTCCCGCGCGAGAATTCCTCGCTTTCCAGCAGCTCGCGGAAATACACCATCTCGCGCTTCGCATTGGGCAGTTCGATGCCCATCACGGTCCGCCCCGGCACGGTCGCTATGCGCACCGCGACGACGGACATGTTGCGCGCGATGTCATCCGCCAGGCCGATCACGCGGGATGATTTGGTACCCGGCGCGGGCTCCAACTCATACAGCGTGACGACGGGGCCGGGGCGGATATCGGTGATGGTGCCCTGCACACCGAAATCATCCAGCACCTGTTCCAGCCGGCGCGCATTGGCGGTCAGCGCATCGGCATCGGGGCCGGTGCTGGCGCGCGGCGGGGCAGGGCGCAGCAGGTCCAGTGGCGGCAACGCACCGGGTTCGGGTAGTGCGAGTTCGGCCTGTTGCGGCTTGCGCTCGCGCGGCTTGGGCGGCGTGGCGACGCGTGGGGCGGCGCGCAGGGGTTCAGCCATGGCCGGTTCGCGACGCTCAGCCGCCGCATCGGCTGCGCGCAGCAGGCCGCGCAGATCGGCCGCGGCTTCCGGCTCGCGCCGGCGCACACGGCCAAACAGCCAGCCAATGCCGCGCCCGGTGGCCTTCGCCGCGCGCCAGGCCAGGTGCCGCCGCTCCATGCCCGCGCGCGCGACGCTGACCGTGGCATCGGCGGTGACGCTGGCGGCGCGGCGCCATTCTGCCGGGGCGAAGCCGCAAGCGCCGATCAGCACGAGCAGGCACAGAATGGCCAGGGCGGCATGGCCCACCGTAGCGCCGAACGGACCGAATGCCGCGCCGATCCAGCCGACGATGCCATTGGCCAATAACGGGCCAAGCGCGCCGCCTGGCCCGGCCATCACTGGCGCGGCTTCCATCGGCAGTGCGGCGAAGCCTGCGGCCAAGACGGGCAAGCCGGCCACCAGGGCCAGCAGCCGCAAAGGCAACACCGTGATGCCGCGGCCGGTGGCCAGGCGCAGCGCCCAGGCCAGCAGGATCAGCGCCGGCGCATAGGCGGCAAAGCCGAAGCCTTGCAGCAGCAGATCCGCCAGCATCGCACCGGTCGGGCCGGACAGGTTGCGCACCGCCGCATTGCTGGCGGTCGAGCCGGACGGATCGGACGGCGAATAGCTCAAGAGGGCCAGCAGCAGGGCAAGGCCCAGCAGGGCCACGACAAGCGCAATCAGGCTGGCCGCCCAGCGTGATACTTGCGCCCGCACCGCGGCAGACGCGATGCGCCCGCCCCCGGTGGCGTCTGCGGTCTCGGCACGGGCCATCATCAGGTCCTTGCTGGAGCGTGGTTGCGAGTCGGGGGGAGGACCATCTTACCCGGTTCGCATGGGCGGGGGAAGCATTGCCTCCACCCGCCGCACGGCAGCAGTTCGGACCGGCCGGCATTCGCCGCTCCGGCGTTTGCGCGTCAACTGCGTAGCTGTGGATCAGCCCGCGGTGGCGACATAGGCCTTGAGTTCATCGGCCTCGAGCTCGGCCTCGGCGATGCGGTGCTTCACCAGGTCACCGATCGAAACCATGCCGGCGAGCCGGCCATCCTTGTCCAGCACCGGCAGGTGGCGCACGCGGCGGTCCGTCATCAGGCGCAGGCCCTCCTGCACGTGGCTCTGCGGCGTCAACGTGTAGAGCACGCGGGTCATCAGCTGGCCGGCGGTCATGCGCAATGTCGCCTCGCCACCGCCGGCCAGCGCGCGCACGATATCCCGCTCGCTGACAATGCCGGAGACGGTGCCGTCCCGCTCGATCACCAGCACCGCGCCGATGCGATGCTGCGCCAGAGTGCGGGAGATGGAGGCCACGCTGTCTTGCGGGGCGACCGCCACCACCTGGCGGCCCTTCTGCTTCAGGATCGTGTCGATGAACATGCCATCCTCCCTCCGGAAAGGATGGATGATGCGTAATGAGAGCACCGCAGCGCAAGCACAACCGCACGCTGCACCGCACCACAGCCGTGCGGTGCAGCATCGCGGCCTCGTGCGTTCAGGCGGGCTTCGGCGCGCTGCTCATGAGCTGCGTCTGCACCAGTTCCGCGAAGCGGCCGCCCTGCCCGACCAGCGCATCGAATCCGCCACGCTCCACAATGCGGCCCTGTTCGAAGACCAGGATCTCATCAGCCTCGCGCACGGTGGAGAGGCGGTGCGCGATGATGAAGGTGGTGCGGCCGGCCATCAGCGCGCGTAGCGCCTTCTGCACCCGCGCCTCGGTCGCCGCATCGAGCGCGCTGGTGGCTTCGTCCAGGATCAGCACCGGCGGGTCCTTCAACAACGCGCGCGCGATCGCCAGGCGCTGGCGCTGGCCGCCGGACAGGCTGGTACCACGCTCGCCGACCATCGTGTCGTAGCCATGTGGCTGGCGGGCGATGAAGTCATGCGCCTCGGCCATGCGGCAGGCATTCTCGACCTCCTCCTGTGTCGCATCCGAACGGCCGACCACCAGGTTGTCGCGGATGCTGCGGTTGAACAGCATGCTCTCCTGGAACACCACGCCGATATTGCGGCGCAGGCTCTCGAGCGTGATGTCGCGCAGGTCATGGCCGTCGATCGTGACGCGCCCTTCCACCGGATCCCACATGCGTTGCAGCAGCGACATGGCGGTGGACTTGCCCGCGCCCGTCTGGCCTACCAGCGCGACTGTCCGCCCTGGTGGTGCGTCGAACACCACATCCGACAGGATTCGCCCGCCGCCCGGGTAGCCGAAGCCCACATCCTCGAAGCGCACATGGCCCTCGGTGCGCGGCAGGTCCTTGGCGTCCGGGCTTTCCGGCACGCTGCTCTTGGTGTCGAGCACGGCGAAGAACTCGGCCAGCGACGGCGCCTGGAACAGCAGTTGCGAGACGAAGGCGACCGCGCTTTCCATCCGCCCGATCAGCAGAGTAGCGAAGCCCATGAAGGAGACGATCTCGCCCACGCTGGCCTGCCCGCGCAAATGCAGCAGCGTGCCGAAGACAAAGATGCCGATGACCGTCAGCGTGGCCGATGCGCGTGTCAGCACGGAGACCACAGCCCACCAGTTCAGCACCGGAAACTGATGGTCCAGCACCTGGCGCGTGATGTCCGAGAACATCTTCGCCTCAGACCGCAGCCGGGTGAAGGACTGCACGACCATCACGTTCGACAGCGCATCCTGCGCATTGCCGGCCAGCTGGGTGTGGAAGCGTTCCACCTGCATCTGCGCCTTGTGCGTCTTGCGCACGACGAAGACGGTGATGCAGCAGAACACCACCACCAGCACTATCAGCAGCAGCCCCAGCCGCCAGTTCAGGAGCAATGTCAGCGGCAGCAGCACGATGGCGGAGATGAACGTCACCAGATGGTCGCGGAAAAACCCGAGCCAGATGCCGAACAGGTTGTCGCAACCCACCAGCATCACCTTCATCAGCCGCCCCGACTGCACATCGCCATGGAAGGATGGCGGCAACGACAGGACATGCTCGAAATAGCGCGACATCATGCGCAGCCGGTTGCGGTGCGCCATGCGGTCGGCATGCAGCGACACCGCGACATTGGCCACGATGCCCGCGATGCCGACAGAGCCCCAGACGATCAGCAGCGTCAACGCCTCCGCCCAGACCGCGCCTTCCTGCATCTGGCTGGAGCGCGAAAGCAGGTCGATCACGCGGCCGAACAGCACCGGCTCCAGGAATTGCAGCCCCGCCAGAGCCAGGGCCGAACAGGCCAAGGCGATGGCAATGCGCCGATCAGCGCCCAGCAGGCCCAGGACACGCGCATAGACGCGGATGAACTGCATGTTGAATCTCCCGCACATCGTTTCGCCCGCAAGCCATCGGCCGCGCAAGTGGCGGCTTGAAGGCAGCGCGCATTCGGACCAACCTGTCAGCAACAAAAACGGGGGACACGATGCCGGGAAGCGCCCTTTCTCGTCGGGCAGCCTTTGCATGGCTGGCAGCGCCTGCGATCGCGCATGCGCAATGGGCGCCCTCGCGCCCGATGCGGCTGATCGTACCGTTTCCCGTCGGCGGCACCACTGACATGCTGGCCAGGCTCACCGCCGAGAGGCTCGGTGCCGCGCTCGGCCAGACCATCGTGGTCGATAATCGGCCCGGCGCCGCAGGCAGCCTGGCCGCGGGCGTGGCCGCGCAGTCCGAGCCGGATGGTCACAGCATCTTCTTCTGTTCCATCGGCACCGCCGCGACCAATCGCTTCATCTATCGCGCACTGCCCGATGTAAACGACCAGCTGGCCGATGTCGTCTCGCTCTTCGCGCTGCCCAACCTGGCGACGGTGGCGATGAGCGCGCCCTGGCGCACGCTGGCCGATTTCATCGCCGCCGCCCGCGCCCGCCCGGGCGACCTCACCTATGGCAGCAGCGGCGCGGGATCGTCGCTGCACTTGACCGGCGCCAGGCTCGCGCATCGGCTGGGCATCGACATCCTGCATGTGCCCTATCGCGGCGGCGGGCAGATGCTGAACGAGCTGATCGCAGGCCGCATCTCCATCGCCTTCGGCAACCTGCCCACCGGGCTGCAACTGGTGCGTGACGGCGCCTTGCGGCCGCTGGCGGTCAGCAGCCCCGCGCGCAACATCGCGCTGCCCGATGTGCCGACCATCGGCGAGACCGTGCCAGGCTTCCAGACCACCGTCTGGTTCGGGCTGCAGGTGCCGCGCGCCACGCCGGCTGCGGTCATCACGCGCCTGAACGCCGCCGCCAACGCCATGCTGGCCGAACCCGAAGTGCGCGCACGCATCGCCGCGACCGGCGTCGATGGCATGGGCGGCACGCCGGCCGAATTCACCCGCTTCATCCAGTCCGAAACCCAGCAATGGCGCGAGACCATCACCGCCGCGCGCATCACCGCCGATTGAGGAGAGACCCATGACCATCGCTCGCCGTTCCCTGCTCGCCACGCCCGCGCTGATCGCCCTGCCCGCCGCCGCGCAGGGCTGGGCGCCGTCGCGTTCCATCCGCCTGGTGGTAGGCTTCACGCCCGCCGGCACGACCGACATCGCAGCCCGCATCATGGCTGAATTCCTCTCGCAGCGGCTGGGCCAGCAGGTGATCGTGGAGAACCGTCCCGGCGCGGGCGGCAATGTCGGCGCCGATGTCGTGGCCAAGGGCGAACCGGACGGCCACACGCTGCTGATGCAGACGGTCAGTTCCGGCGCCATCAACTTCCCCCTCTATGGCGCGCGCATGCCGCACCGGCCCGAGGATCTGGCCGCGGTCGGTCTGCTGATCCGCGTGCCCAACGCCATCTTCGTCACCAACGCGCTGCCGGTGCGCACGCTGGCCGAGCTGGTGGAATTCGCGCGCGCCAGGCCGGGGCGGTTGAACATCGGCTCCAGCGGCGTCGGCACCTCGCTGCACATGACCGGCGAATTGCTCAAGCTCGCGGCCAATATCGACCTGACACACGTGCCCTTCCGCGGCGCCGGCCCGATGCTGCAGGAGAATATCGCCGGCCGCATTGAGGTGGGCGTGGACAACCTGCCCAGCGTCATCGGCCATCTGCGCGAAGGCCGGCTGCGGCCGCTGGCGGTCACCACGCGCACGCGCAGCAGCGCCATGCCCGAGGTGCCCACCACCGCCGAGGCCGGCTTCCCCGATGTCGAGGCCACCGCCTGGTTCGGCGTGCAGGCCCCGGCCCGCACACCGCGCCCGATCATCGACCGCCTGAGCACCGAGATGAACGCCGCGCTCCGCGACGCCACCGTCTGGCGCCGCCTGGAGGAACTGGGCGGTATGCGCCCCGACCTGCGCCCCGATGGCGGCACCGATCCCGACGCCTTCACGACCTTCATCCGCGCCGAAATCGCGAAATGGACCGAGGTGGTCCGCCGCTCAGGCGCCACCGTGGAGGGCTGAGCATGCGTCGCCGCGCCCTGCTGGCCGCCCCCGCGCTGCTGGCCTTTCCCGCCGCCGCGCAATGGGCGCCCACGCGGCCCTTGCGGCTTGTGATTCCCTTCCCGCCGGGCGGCACGACGGATCTGGTGGGCCGCATGGTGGCCGAGCGCCTGGCCACGCGGCTGGGCCAGGCCGTGGTGGTGGACAACCGCGCCGGCGCAGGCGGCAACATAGGCGGCGAGGCGGTGATCCGCGCCGAACCGGATGGGCAGACGCTGCTGTTCAGTTCCATCGGCACCGGCGCCATCAACTACGCCGTTTATGGCGCACGCATGCCCTGGCGGCCCGAGGAGATGGCCGGCGTCGGCCTGGTCACGCGCATGCCCAACATCATCATGGCCGCGAACCGCTTGCCGGCGCGCACCATGGCGGAATTCCTGGCCTTGGCGCGCGCGCGGCCGGGCGAAATCACCTATGGCACCGCCGGTGTCGGCACCTCGCCGCATG
>JAPLOK010000205.1:0-7142 GCA_026400775.1 Alphaproteobacteria bacterium
ACCGAAGTGGGCGGCCCCACCACCGAATGCGGCGCCGCCACCTGGCCCAGCACCCGGCCCGAACCCAGGTCCAGAATGGTGATGATATCGGCCGGCGGGTTCTGCACGATGCGCACCTGGCCGTTTTCCAGCACCGCCTTGGAATCGCCGGCCGAGAGCGCGATCTGTGCGCCCACCGGCAAGGCTGGCAGCAACAAAGCCAAGGCGGCGATGGTGGTCTTGCGCATGGCATTCCTCCCTGGGGTCTTGCACCCCGGCCCGTCAGGCTATGCCGTGCCAACGGGCTTGAGAAGCCAAGCACAAAGGGGCAAACAGGGTGCAGAAACACGAGGCTGGGAGGCCCCATCCAATGACCACCCGTCGCACCATCATGCTGGCAACGCCTGCGCTGCTGGCCGCCACCGGCGCGCGCGCTCAGGAATTGACGCTGCGCTTGCACCATTTCCTGCCCGCGGTGTCCAATGTGCACCGGCACTTCCTGATGCCCTGGGCGCAGAAAATCGCGGCTGACTCCAACAACCGGCTGCGCGTGCAGATCTTCCCCTCCATGCAGTTGGGTGGCGCGCCGCCGCAGCTTTATGATCAGGCGCGTGACGGTGTGGTCGACATCATCTGGACGCTGCCGGGCAATACGCCGGGTCGCTTCCCACGCATCGAGGCCTTCGAGCTGCCCTTCGTCTCGCACAAGCGCGCCTCGGTGAATGTGCAGGCGGTGCAGACCCTGTTCGACCGTCGCATGCGGCAGGAATACGCGGACACCCACATCATCACCGCCTGGGGGCATGATGCGGGTGTGGTGCATGCGCGGCGCGAGGTGCGCCGCATGGAGGATATGCAGGGCCTGCGCCTGCGCTTCCCCACCCGCCAGGCCGGCGAGGCGCTGCGTGCCCTGGGTGCGGCCCCCATCGGCATGCCGGTGCCGCAGATCCCCGAAGCCCTGGCGCAAGGCACCATCGACGGCGCCGTGGTGCCATGGGAGGTGGTACCCTCGATCCGCCTGCATGAGACGCTGCGCAACCACACCGAGATCGCGGGCAGCCCGACCTTCTACATCGCGACCTTCGTCCTCGCGATGAACAAGGCCCGCTATGAGGGCCTGCCCGCCGATCTGCGCGCGGTGCTGGATGCGAATTCCGGCATGGCCGCCGCCCGCATGGCCGCCGTGCCCTGGGACCAGGAAGGCCCGCGCGTGGAGGAGATGGTCCGCCGCCGCGGCAACGCCATCATCGAGCTCTCCGAGGATGAGCGGAACCGCTGGCAGCGCCAGACGCAGCCGGTGATCGATGCCTGGATCGCGGCCATGCGGGAGCGCAACATCAATGGCGGTGAATTGCTGGAAGAAGCGCGCGCGCTGATCGCCCAATTCGGCCAGGGCGTCACTTGAGCGAAGCCGGGCTCTTCGCCCGCCTTGCCCGGATGCTGGCGGTGGCGGGGGGGCTGCTGCTGCTGGCCGCCTCCGCGCTGACCGTGGTATCCGGCCTGTCGCGCTGGCTGACCAGCCAGCCCGTGCGCGGCGATTTCGAGATGGTCTCAGTGGCCTGCGGTGTCGCGGTGATGGCCTTCCTGGCGCTCGGCACGCTGCGACGGTCCAACATCTTCGTGGACAGTTTTACGAGTTGGCTGCCGGCGCGCGCCAATGGCGTGATCGACGCCTTCTGGCACCTGGTCTGGGCGGCGGTGATGGCGCTTCTAGCCTGGCGCATGGGTGTGGGCGGGATCGAGGGCATGCGCAATGGCGTGCGCACCATCGGCCTGCTGGCCATGCCCTATGGTTGGGCCATCGCGCTGGGTTCGGCCTGCTTCGCGCTGACCGCGGTGATCGCGCTGCTGTGGGTGCCGCGCCTCCTGCGGGGGCGGGCGGATGGCGCCTGAATTCGCGCTGGCCCTGTGGGGTTTCGCGGCGCTGATGGCGCTGCTGATGCTGCGCGCGCCGATCGCGCTGTCCATGATGCTGGCGGGTGCCGGTGGCTACTGGTTCATCCTGGATCAGAACGCGCTGCTGAACTACCTCAAAACCACGCCTTATCACCTCTTCGCCAACTACACGCTGTCGATCATTCCGCTGTTCATCCTGATGGGTGCGCTGGCCGAGCGCGGCGGCCTGGCGCGTGATTTGTTCGCGGCCGCCAATGCCGTGATGGGGCGCAGGCCGGGCGGGATGCCGATGGCGGTGATCGGTGCCTCGGCGGCCTTCGGTGCGGTCTGCGGCAGTTCGGTCGCCACCACCGCCACCTTCGGCCGCGCGGCGCTGCCGGAGATGTTGGCCTACAAGACCAACCCCGGCTTCGCCGCCGGCACCATCGCGGTGGGCGGCACGCTGGGCATATTGATCCCGCCGAGCGTGATCCTGGTGGTCTATGCCATCACCACCGAACAGAACATCGCCAAGCTGTTCATGGCCGCCGCGATTCCGGGCGTGCTGGCCATGTTGATGTACCTGGCCGTGATCTGGATCGTGGTGCGCCGCCGCCCGGAACTGGCGCCGCCTGGACCTGTGCTGTCCACCGCGGAACGGCTGCGCGCCTTCCGCAACGTGATCCCGGTCATGCTGATCGCGCTGGCGGTGGTGGGCGGCATCTATGGCGGCGTCTTCACGCCGACGGAGAGTGCTGCCGTGGGCTGCATCGCGGTGCTGCTGATGGGGCTGGTGCGGCGTTCGCTGATCTGGGCTGATATCAAATCCGCGCTGCTCTCCACGGCCGAGACCACGGCGATGATCTTCGCGATCCTGCTGGGGGCCGAGATCTTCAATGCCTTCCTCGCACTCACCCAGGCGCCGGACCTGCTGGCGATGTGGGTGACGGACCAAGATTTCCCGCCCTATGGTGTGCTGGTGGTACTGCTGCTGACCTATCTGATACTCGGCGCCGTCATGGACGAGTTGGCGATGATCCTGCTGACGCTGCCGGTCTTTTTCCCGGTGATGACGGCGCTCGATTTCGGCATGACCAGCGAAGAGGTGGCGATCTGGTTCGGCATCATGGTGCTGGCGGTGGTCGGCATTGGGCTGACTGCCCCGCCCATCGGGTTGAACGTCTTCGTGATCTCATCCATCGCGCGGCAGGTGCCGATCGCGCAGACCTATCGCGGCGTACTGCCATACCTGGCTGCCGACCTTTTGCGCCTGGTGCTGCTGGTGTTGTTCCCGGCACTGTCGCTGTGGCTTGTGGGGGTGCTGACGTGAAGTTTCTGGAAGTGGCCGGTGCGGTACTCGCGCATACGGATGAAGGCCCGCCCGGCGCGCCGGCGGTGGTGATGTTGCACAGCCTCGGCGCGTCATCGGCCATGTGGGCGCCGCAGCGCGCGGCGCTGGCGCGCACGCATCGGGTGGTGGCGATCGACCTGCCGGGCCATGGCCTGTCCGAGCCTCGGCCGGGCGAATACAGCATGGCCATGCTGGCCGCGGATGCGCTGGCGGTGATGGACGCGCTCTGCATCGCATCCGCCCATGTCGCGGGGCTGTCCATTGGCGGGCGCATCGCGATGGAGATGGCCACCACCGCATCCGCTCGCGTGCTG
Organism: Alphaproteobacteria bacterium; assembly: GCA_026400775.1. Classification (GTDB taxonomy): domain Bacteria; phylum Pseudomonadota; class Alphaproteobacteria; order Acetobacterales; family Acetobacteraceae; genus Rhodovarius. Next base: position 3,520 of record JAPLOK010000205.1, read on the forward strand.
TCGCTGATGCTGTGCGACACCGCGCTGGACTTCCCGCCGCGCGAACGCTGGGCGGGGCGCATCGCCGCGATCCAGCGCGATGGCATGGCCAGCATCGTGGACAGCGTGATCGCCAATTGGGCGGTAGATCAGTCCTTGCCCTCCACGCGCGGGCTGGCGCGGATGGTGCTGGGCACCGATGTCGCGGGCTATGCCGGCTGTGCCGCGGCGCTGCGCGATTGCGGCGTGCCCGGCGCCATTGCCTGCCCGACCACAGTGGTCTGCGGCGCGCAGGACCCCAGCACCACACCGGCCAAGGCGCACGCGATCGTCGCGCATATCCCGGGCGCGCGTTACGTCGAGATCGAAGGTGCCGCGCATATCCCCTGCTTCGAGCAGGATGCGGCGATGACCGAGGCGTTGCTGGGCCACCTGGCCGGGCTTGCCGCGCGCGGCGCCGAGGCTGGCATGGCGGTGCGCCGCGCCGTGCTGGGCCATGCGCATGTCGATCGCAGCGAAGCGAACCTGACCGAGATCGACCGTCCCTTTCGCGATTTCATCCTGGAAGGCGTCTGGGGCCGCGTCTGGACACGGCCGGGCCTGTCGCGCCACCAGCGCAGCCTGATCACCCTGTCCATGCTGGCTGCCCTTGGTCTGGATGAGGAATTCCGCCTGCACGTCCGCGCCACCGCGAACACCGGCGTGACGCGCGACGAGATCGCCGAGGCGATGCTGCATGTCGCGAGCTATGCCGGCGTGCCGCGCGCCAACCACGCGCTGAAGATCGTGAAGGAGGTGCTCGCATGACCGACCCCCTGGGCTATCGCTACCCAGCACCCGGCCAGATGCCGCCTATGGATGCGCCCGGTTATGGCAGCACGCATAAGCGCCACGCCCGGCACGCGCCCATCCGCATCCCGCACACGCTGACCGAAACATCGGCGCCACGCTTCACGCCCGCGCATTACCCGCAGCACCTGGACATGACGAAGCACCAGGGCCGCGAGGCGATCGGCGAACGCATCATCGTCGCTGGCCAGCTGCGTGACGAAGATGGCCGCCCGGTGCGTGGCGCCATGCTGGAAATCTGGCAGGCCAATGCCGCTGGTCGCTACGCCCATGCGCGCGACCAGCATGACGCCCCGTTGGACCCGAATTTCGATGGCCAGGCGCGGGTCTTCACCGATCATGATGGGCGCTGGTCCGTCACCACCATCCGTCCCGGCGCCTATCCCTGGCGCAATCACGCCAATGCCTGGCGGCCGGTGCATATCCATTTCGGCATTCATGGCGCGGGCTTCGCGCAGCGGATGATCACGCAGATGTACTTCCCCGGCGACCCGCTGCTGGTGCTGGACCCGATCTTCAACGCAACCGCCGATGAAGCCGCGCGCAACCGGCTGATTGCTGCCTTCGATCTGGACATCACGCAGCCCGAATGGGCGTTGGGCTACCGCTTTGACATGGTGCTGCGCGGGCGCGATGCGACGCCGATGGAGAACCGCGCATGATCACGCCGTCGCAGACCGCGGGGCCGTACTGGCACTTGATCGATTTTCCCGCCTGGGCGGACCTGCTGCGCGCCGATGGCCCCAATGCCGGTGTTACCGCGCCGCGCATCACGCTCTCGGGCCGCGTGACGGATGGCGACGGCGCGCCCTGCGGTGATGCGATGGTCGAGCTGTGGCAGGCCGGCGCCGACGGCCAGTATGAACAGGGCTTCCATGGCTATGGGCGCGCCGCGACCGATGCCGATGGCCGCTTCCGCTTCACCACCATTCGCCCCGGGCCGGTGCCCGGTCGCGGCAATTCGCTGCAGGCGCCGCACATCACGCTCGCGGTCTTCGCGCGTGGGCTGATGCATCATGTCACGACCCGCGCCTATTTCGCCGGCGAGCCGCTGAATGAGACCGACCCGGTGCTGGCGCTGGTGCCGCAGCCGCGCCGTTCTACCATGCTGGCGCGCGAGGCCGCGCCCGGCGAATGGCAATTCGACATCCGCCTGCAAGGCGCGGATGAAACAGTCTTCCTGGATATCTGAACAATGACCGTGAATCCCGCTGACAGTCCTGTCCTCGGCGCGCTCTACGGCACGGATGCAATGCGCGCGGCGATGGGCGAACGCGCCTTCCTGCAACGCATGCTCGACGTCGAGGTCGCATTGGCCCGAGCGCAGGCGCGGCTCGGCATCATCCCGGCCGAGGCCGCGGAGGAGATCGCGCGCGTGGCCGATGTGGACCGGCTGGACCTGGCCGCGATGGCCGCCGGCACGCGCAACACCGGCTACCCGGTGGTGGCACTCGTCAAGCAGCTTTCGGCCTGTGCCGGCCCCGAGGCCGGCAAGTGGACGCATTGGGGGGCGACCACCCAGGACATCATGGACAGCGCCGTGGTGCTGATGATGCGCCAGGGCCTGGCGCTGATCCGCATGGACCTGGTGCAACTGAATGCGGCGCTCGCTGTGTTGGCGCGCAGCCATCGCGGCACCGTCATGGCCGGTCGGACCCATCTGCAGCACGCCCTGCCCATCACCTTCGGCTACAAGGTGGCGGTGTGGCTCTCCCCGCTGATCACCATGGTCGAGCGTCTCGACCAGATGCGGCCGAGGGTGGAGCGCGTGCAGTTCGGCGGTGCCGCCGGCACGCTGGCCAGCCTCTCGGGGCAGGGGCTGCTGGTGCAGCGCGAATTGGCGCGTGAGCTGGGCCTCGCGGTGCCCGACATCACCTGGCATGTGGCGCGCGACGGCTTCGCTGAAGCCGTGTGCCTGCTGGGCCTGATCTGCGGCGCGCTGTCCAAGCTCGCGACCGATGTGATGCTGCTGATGCAGACCGAGGTGGCGGAGGTGTCCGAACCCCATGTCGCCGGCCGCGGCGGTTCTTCCACCATGCCGCAGAAGCGCAATCCGATCGCCTGCGAATATGTGCTCGCCCAGGCGCGCGGCGTGCATGCGCTGGTGCCGCAGATGCTGGCCGCCATGGCGCAGGACCTCGAGCGTGGCACCGGCCCCTGGCAGGCGGAAGCGTTGGCCATCGGCCAGGCCTTCAACCTTACGCATGGCGCCATCATGCAGGCCCGGCTGATCGCCGAGGGGGTGGTGGTGGATGCCGCGCGCATGCGCCGCAACCTCAATATCACCGGCGGCATGATCGTGGCCGAGCGTGTGATGATGGGCCTTGCACCCATCCTCGGGCGGAATGAGGCGCATCATGTGCTGAACCATGCCTGCGATGTGGCACTGGCCGAGGGCCGGCCGCTGGCGGATGTGCTGCTGACGGATCCGCAGATCGCCGCTCGCATGCTGCCCGGCCAGATCCATGAATTGACCGACCCGGAACAGTATGTCGGCGATTGCTTTGCCTTTACTGACCGGGTTCTGGCCCGGCTGGCACATTGACGTGCGCTGCCCGCGCGGCGTGCAGAAGCGCGCCCAGGCAGGGCACTGTGCCTCATGCGCCCCTTGCCAGCACGTCAAGCGGGGTGTTGAACCCCTGCCCATGAACCGATCCATGTCTGCTGGGGACGAAGGGTCTGGCGCGTGCTGAATGTCGAGGGCTTGGCCGTCACCTTTCGCACCGCGCGCGGCATGCTGCGCGCGGTCGATGGCGTCTCGCTGTCGGTCCAGGCCGGGCGCACCCTGGCGCTGG